>DFBR01000093.1:3759-10870 GCA_002367375.1 Erythrobacter sp. UBA3075
TGACAGCGTCAGCACCATGAATGAAGCGCAGGGTGATGAACCGCTCAAAAGCATTGCCGAAGCTGCCGAAGCGCTTGGCGTGACCCAGCGGACCTTGCGTTTCTACGAGGACAAGGGCCTGATTTCACCGCAACGTGTGGGCACGATGCGCGCCTATTCCAAGCGGGAAATGGGCCGAATGGCGTTGATCTTGCGCGGCAAGCGGCTGGGATTCAGTATCCGCGAAATCGGCGAATTTCTCGCGCTTTACGATGATGATCCCGATCAGAAGGTGCAGGCACGCCGGATGTTGGAAGCGACGCAACACCGCATTGAGGAATTGCACCAGCAACGTGAGGCGATCGACCAGACGATTGCCGAGCTCGAAGTGCTAGAGACGCAATCGCGCCGCCATCTGGATGCGCAGCAAAGCTGATTTGTGATTTGCCGCTGTCGACGGCCAATTTACGAATGGTGGGCGTAGCAAGGATTGAACTTGCGACCCCTACGATGTCAACATAGTGCTCTACCACTGAGCTATACGCCCGCACCATTCGGCAGCCTTCCTCTCGGTCGGCAGGCGGGCCATCTAGCGCCGCCTTCACGTGGTTGCAAGGGGCTTGGCGCGGCGCGCTACAATCTACCCCAAAACAAATGACAGATATCAGAGGCTGGCGACTGCCGTTTCTTCGAACATGCGTTCGACTTCCAGCACCAGGTCTTTCAGGTGGAAGGGCTTGGAAAGCATTTTGGCCTGCGGAGCTTCACGATTCGCGCGCAGGGCCACAGCGGCAAAACCAGTGATAAACATCACTTTGGTTGAAGGGCTGAGTTCGTTGCAGCGCTGGGCAAGCTCGATCCCGTCCATTTCCGGCATCACAATATCGGAAAGCAGAAGGTCGAAAATCTCGGTTTCCAGCATGGGCAGCGCTTCCACTCCCGAACCGACCGCCGTGACCGCAAAGCCAGCCTTTTCCAAAGCGCGTTCAAGATAAGTGCGCATTGCGGTGTCATCTTCGGCAAGCAGGATACGAATCATGCGCTCTGTCCTCAACTCTTTGGTGTTCGTGATCTAAGGCGCCTTTAAGCCGCAATATGTAAGAAAGTCTTGCCCGTCGTTGCCATTGCCCAGCTTTGATACACCAGCTTTGACTTGGCGCCCGATCACCTTCAGCAAGGGGGGGATGGGCCATTTTGAGACATCACGCGACGATTCGCTTAACCGAGGCGGGGGTATTATCCCCGGAAGCGACGGCAGGCCCGCCTTTACCTTGCGACGCCGCAGGCCTGTCCCAATTCCGATCCTGATCGCCGTTCCGCACGCCGGGCGGGATTATCCGTTGCCGTTGATGCGCCGCCTGCGCCATCCTGACACCGCGCCGATGCGTCTGGAAGATCGCTTGGTGGACCTTGTGGCCGACGAAGTAGCGCGCGAGACTGGCGCTGCCTTGCTGGTGGCCCATGCGCCGCGTGCAATGATCGATCTCAATCGCTCTCCTGAAGACGTCGATTGGGAAATGGTGGAGGGCAGAGCGGCATCGCTGCGTCCTGGCCTTGCCGCCGGTCGCCGCGCGCGCAGCGGGCTTGGGCTGGTGCCGCGCCGCCTGCCGGGGCTGGGCGAATTGTGGAATGCGCAACTGCCGCGCAGAGAGCTTACGCAGCGGATCGAATCGGTCCACCAAGTCTATCACACCGCCTTGGCCAGCACGCTGGAAGCCATGCGGGATCGTTGGGGCAGTGCGCTGTTGGTGGATTTGCATTCCATGCCGCCGCTCGGCCCCAAGTCAGGAGACGACGCCGCAGTCGATTTCGTGATCGGCGATCGGTTCGGCGCAAGCTGCGAAAGCCGCTTGGTCATGGCCGGGTTCGACCATTTCGATGCCGTCGGCGCGGCTTCTGCCCACAATCGGCCCTATGCTGGGGGATATGTGCTCGACAGGCATGGCGCGCCGGGGCGGGGCATAAACGCGATACAGCTGGAAATATGCCGCGCCACCTATCTTGACGCTGACATGCGCGAGCCGGGTGCGGAGATGCCGGATGTTGTGCGCATCGTCACCGGTCTGGTGCGCCGCCTTGCGGATGAGCTGGCCGGGACATCGGGAGGGCTGGCCGAAGCTGCCGAATAAGCGTCTGAATTTTGATCAGTATGAAAAAACCGCCCCGTGCATGAAGCACGAGGCGGCCAAGGTTCAGGGAGGTGGCGCACCAAGGTGCGCCAGTCCAGCAAGGCCATGAGGGAAGCGCCTGCCAGACAAGTCATACTTGGGAATTCAACAAGCACTTTCAAGGACAAACAAAAGGGCGCAGCCCGTTTCCGAGCCGCGCCCTGTCGCAATTTCAAGGCATTTCGCCGTTAGTTTTTAGGCAGTTGTGCGTCCGCCGCGCCATTGGCGAGGTCCGCAGCAAGCGGTCCCTTGCCCTGCTCCGTCTGCTTGGCGAAGATCGTGCGCATCAGTTCAAGCGAGAACAAGTGTGCGAAAATCAGCGGAAGCAGGCCGTTCTCGTTCCACTTGCGCAGCTGGTCACCGCGCACTTCGCGCAGCTTTTCCTGATTGATCATGCGGAAACCGCGATAGGTGAAAGGCTGATCAGGATTGTCACGGCGCTGGATCGAAATCTCACCGTCCATCAGCAAATCTGCCTTGGTCAGCTCTTCCATGAATAGCTGGGTCTTGTTGCCGGCTTCTTCAAACTTCTCGCAGAACTGCAGCAGAGCTTGCGTGTGTTCGGTGGGGTTCTTTTCGTCATCGAACAAAGGCTGGCCTTCGTCGAAATCGCCAACCAGGCCGCTGGTGGGATCGAAGCAGAGCGAGAGATTGTCCGAATCCTGCTGCAGCTTGGCGAGCAGGAAGGGGTAGCGGCGGATGTAGGCGGGCACGTAAGGTGCGCCATTGGGGGTGCCATCTTCGTTGAAGAAAACGTTCACGCCTTCATTCAGGCCCATCAGCGCCAGCGGAACCGGACGCTCGCCCGAAGAGAACACGATCGGATAGTCGCGCTGCGCCACGGGGAATTCTTCAACCGTCAGCGGGATCGCGTGTTGGCTGGCGACCCACGGAGCCTTGTCCGTAGTGCGACCCTTCCAAGAAGCATGGTCGTTGCTGTTGAGCGGAACGAGTTCCGAGTAAAGGACGGGCAGGCTGGGATTCGGCGCGCTGGCCATGATGTTCTCTCCGGTCAGGATTGTCGATTGGTATCCAACGCCGCACTATCGCTGCTGCTACGGATACCGCAATGATGGGCGGGGGCCTTAATGGGTGCGTGCGCACCATGCAAGCCGCAGTGCGCGTTCTTGCGAGGGCTAGCTTGATCTTTGGACAGAATTGGGCACCAATTTGCCCGGATTGAGCAGGCCATCGGGATCGAGTGCGTCCTTCACGCGCCGCAGAATGGCCAGATGGACCGGATCAGTAAGCCGGGCGAGTTCATCGCGCTTCATCTGACCGATCCCGTGTTCTGCACTGATCGATCCGCCCCATGCCGTTACTTCGTCATGCACCATTGCGCTGATCGCTTTGCCCTGTCCGTTTTCCCATTCCTCTGCGTCCACGCCTTTGGCGGCCAGCACATGGAAATGCACATTGCCATCCCCCAGATGTCCGTATGCGACTGCCGTTGTGCCAGGGAATGCCTTTTCAACCTTGGGCATGGTAGCGACAACGAAATCGGCCATATCAGCCACAGGCACAGAAATGTCATGCTGCTTGGCGGGGCCGATGGCGCGCTCTGCCAGCGAGATTTCGTCGCGAATGGCCCAGAATGCCTCTGCCTGTGCCTCGTTCGCGGCAATCGTTGCATCTTCGACAAGTCCGCGCTCCATCGCGCTTTCGAGCAGGTTCTGACCCAGAGCGGCAAGCGTGTCGGCGGTTGAGGCATCGGCTGTCAGTTCAATCAGCGCATTCCATTCATGCGCCTGCTGCAAAGGCGCGCGGGCCTGCGAATTGTAAGACAGGACAGATGCGAGTGAATGGCGGGGCAGCACTTCAAATCCTTCCAGCGCGTCACCCGCCATGCGCTCTGCATGGAGCAGCAGCTTGCGCGCATCGCGCAGGTCGCCAACGCCCGCCCACAGCACGGCGCGCTCCGCCAATGCGGGAAGCAGTCGCAAGGTTGCAGCTGTCACGATGCCCAGCGTGCCTTCCGACCCGATCAGCAACTGCTTCAGATCGAAACCGCGGTTGTCCTTCTTCAGCGGAGTGAGCGAATCGAACACCGTTCCGTCCGCCAGCACCGCCTCAATACCCAGTACCTGCGCGCGCATCGTCCCGTGACGCAGCACTTGCGTGCCACCGGCATTGGTCGAGATCAGTCCGCCGATGGTCGCAGAACCCTTTCCCCCCAGCGTTAGCGGGAAGCGCAGGCCCTCTACTTCAACTGTTTCGTGCAATGTCTGGAGGACGACCCCTGCATCGCAAGTAATCTGGCGCGCTTGCGTGTCGAACCGGCGCACACCGTTCATCCGGCGCAGCGACAAGATCACCGCGTCGCCGCTGTCATCGGGTGTGGCGCCGCCGGACATGCCGCTATTGCCGCCTTGCGGGACAATCGGGACACCATGTTTGGCGCACAATCGAACCAGTGCAGCGACCTCATCGGTCGTGGCGGGCGAGGCGAGGGCGCGTGCCTTACCAGTATATCTCCCACGCCAATCGGTCAGCCACGGCTCGACCAGATCGGGGTCGGTGACAAGTCCGCGCTCCCCCAAAAGGTGGCGTGCAGCATTGAGGAATTCGTCAACCTTGCTCATGCGGCGACTGATGCCAGTCAGATCGCGTGCTTGCAAATGCGAAGATGGCAGTTAAGCCGCCATTCAATCCAGCACCCTAGAAGGCTGCGGGGTAATTGGCGGGCCTTTGCTTGACCTACCGATATGATGGAACTGCATGAAACGATTCCTTGGCCTTCTGGCGCTTGTCGCGTTCCTTGTCCCGCTTCTTGCCGGGCAATTGGGATCGCCTGTCGAGGCGCAGGATGCGTCGCCTAAGCGACCCGGTGGAACGTTCTCCGGCCAATCAATGCCAATTCCTTCGCCCGTACTCGGCTTTGATCCCGATACGGAGCCACCATTTGACACGCTGGAACGCGCTCGCCGACCCTCCCTGCAAAATCAGGTCCGTATTGAGCGCCGCGTCGTAATCCGCATTGGTCCCGCTCGTCCACAAGCGCGTAGGGAAATGCTTTCCGACCTGCCGCGTCGCCCGATGCGCACGCGATTTGAAGAGGTTGAATATGGCGATTGCGTGGATGCCGAGGGCGTGGTCGGCGTCCAGCCCACCAATGACAATCGGCTGCTGTTCTTTACTCAGGACGAGAACATTCTCGCCGCCGCGCTGGAGGATGGCTGTTCGGCCCGGGCCTTCTACGCTGGCTTCTATATAGAGCGCAGCGAGGACGGGCAGCTCTGCGTTGCGCGTGACCGCCTGCAGTCCCGTGCTGGAGCGAGCTGCGAGGTTGATGAGTTCACCCGGCTTGTGGCCATTTCTGAATAGGCTGGCTTTCAGGTCACTGTCTGTGGCTCAATCCGCACTCCCAAGCCGTAAATCTTGACTTTTTGCCCGTGTCCAGCCTAGGGCGCGGCGCGATGGTGCTGCGTTTTGGCAGAGCCACCTTTATTTTCCGGAAACATGTATTTTGACCACTTTTGCCGATCTCGGCCTCTCTCCTGAATTGCTTAAGGCCGTTGAAGCGTCCGGCTATACCGAACCCACGCCGATCCAGGCGGAGGCGATTCCGGCCGTGCTGATGATGAAAGACCTCATCGGCATCGCCCAGACCGGTACCGGCAAGACGGCGAGCTTCGTGCTGCCGATGATCGACGTACTGGCCAACGGTCGGCGTCGCGCGCTGATGCCGCGCTCGCTCATTCTGGAGCCGACGCGTGAACTTGCAGCGCAGGTGGCCGAGAACTTCGAAAATTACGGCAAAAACCACGATTTGAAGATGGCGCTGCTGATTGGCGGCGTGCAGATGGGCGATCAGGTGAAGGCGCTCAACGAAGGCGTTGACGTGTTGATTGCCACGCCGGGCCGTTTGATGGACTTGTTCGAGCGCGGCAAGATCCTGCTCAACGGGTGCGAGCTGCTGGTGATCGATGAAGCTGACCGGATGCTCGACATGGGCTTCATTCCCGATATTGAATTCATCTGCGAAAAGCTGCCAGAACAACGCCAGACCATGCTGTTCAGCGCCACCATGCCGCCACCGATTGCCAATTTGGCGAAGAAGTTCCTCGACAATCCCAAGCGGATCGAAGTGAGCCGCGCGGCATCTACCAACGAAAATATTACCGCATTCAAAGTCCCGGTGAAGTCCCGCGAAAAGCGCGAAACGCTGACCTGGCTGCTGCGCAATGACCATGTCGACACCGCAATCGTGTTTTCGAACCGCAAGACCACGGTGCGCGAACTCAACAAGAACTTGCAGCGCGCCGGTTTCCGCTCTGGCGAGATCCACGGTGATATCGATCAGGCATCGCGCAACAAGGAATTGCAGCGCTTCAAGGATGGCGAGATAAACATTCTCGTCGCCTCCGACGTTGCCGCGCGCGGGTTGGACATCAAGGGCGTGTCCCACGTTTTCAATTACGACACGCCGTGGCACCCGGATGATTACGTCCACCGTATCGGCCGCACAGGCCGCGCCGGAAACAAAGGCCGCGCCTTCACTTTCGTGGCTCCGGAAGATGCCGAGGCAATCGACAATGTCGAGAAGCTGACCGGCAGTCCGATCCCGGTGTTCGGCAAGAAAGACGTCCGCGTCGACCTGCCCGATGCTGCTGCAAAGCCGAAATCCAAGGCCAAGCGTGAAGAGCGGGAGGAAGCGCAAGACGCTCCGGAGGAGCAGACGGAAGAAAAGCCCAAGCGTTCACGGGCGAAGAAGCCCGACCGCGATGATGCGCCTGAGCGCAAGCCGCGCAAGGCCAGGCGTGAAGACGAACCGCGCGAGGAAAAGCCGCACAAGGAAGAGCGCAAACCGCGCGGCCGCAAGCAGGATGAAGAACCTGTGCCTGCAGGCGAGTGGAACGGCCCCAAGCCCGACTTCCTCGGCGTTGGTTTCAAGGGCTGATAGACCAAGTTCCGGCGACGAATTCAGGCCTTGGAGCGCAGCTCCGCGGCCCGTTCTTGCGGTA
>DFBR01000111.1 GCA_002367375.1 Erythrobacter sp. UBA3075
GTCGCGGATAATCCCTCCGACGCAGCCTGTCACCACACCCATCAGCACCGCCGGAATGGGCGGAACGCCGTAACTGAGCGCCTTTGCGGCACCGAGCACGGCATAGCCTGTCAGTCCCGCGCCATCGGCGAATTCGAGCAATTTGCCCTCCCACCAGCGAACCGGAGTGAACCACGCGATCAGCGACACGACCAGGCATGCCAAGGCGACCCAGGGGTCTGTCATCCAGAACACTGGCGCACCGATCAGCAAATCGCGCACCGTTCCGCCGCCCACTCCTGTGACCAGAGCGAAGAAGCCCATCGTCACAAATGTCTGCCGCTCTTTCGCCGCCAACAGCGCGCCGGTCAGCGCGAAGATTGCAACACCGATCACGTCGAGCCAATCGAGCAGCGGCGTGAGGACTTCGGTGTTCATGCGGGGCTTTTCGCGCGCGCCTTGCGGCGACGGAACATCAATGTGCAGCCAAGCAGGGATCCCAAAACCGCCAAGGCGGCGAAAATCACCAGTATTGCATGATTGAAGTCGCTCTGCTCGTCGAGCTCGCGGGTTTGCAAATCCATGATGTGCAGGCCCCACACAAAGTCGAACACCCGCCAAAAACGGGTGCGCACAGCGGCGATCTCTCCGGTCTGCGCATTCACATAGATATGCGCGCCGTCTTCGAGTGTGACGCGCCACGAAGGCACCGGACGGCGAAAGTCGAACGGCGCATCTTCGGCGGAGAATTGCTCGACCGCGACCGGGTTTGTCCCGCCAACGATCTGTTCAGCGGCGAGCGTGCGGACATAGGCTTCGTCGATTTGCGGCAGCGGATCGCCTGACCCGTCGGCGGCGAAGCGGTCCACACTTCCATCGGGATGGGTCGCGAACCACACCGGCCTGCCATCCTGCATCGCCGCGCGCATTTCGCTATATTGCGCGCCATTGTTCGCCGGGGCCTCCAGTGCAGCTGGCAGCAGCACCTGCTCGCTTTCAACCCGCAAATGATTGCCGCGCACATGCTCGATGGGCTGCCACACCATGATGAGCCCGGTGACGGTCCACATCAGAACCGGCACGCCGACCAGCCAGCCGAGCCAGATGTGCCATTTGGCGAACAATCGCATGAATTTCTGTTGAGCCATCATTGCGCCTTAACGAAGGCGTCGGCAGGTCACTAGTCGCGTGCGAAAAGTTTCGACCGATCGGCGAAGGCCTTCATCTCGATGGCATTGCCCGCCGGATCGCGGAAGAACATCGTTGCCTGCTCGCCCGTTTGACCCTCGAAGCGGATATACGGCTCGATAGCGAAACTGGTGCCAGCCTTGGTCAGCCGCTCGGCGAGTGCCTTCCACTCGTCCATGCCCAGTACGATCCCGAAATGCGGGACCGGCACATCATGCCCATCTACTGCGTTGGCCGCGCGGTCACCGCTCGCGGGCGATAGGTGGGCGACAATCTGGTGGCCGCAAAAATCAAAATCGATCCACTCATCAGAAGACCGTCCCTCCGGGCAGCCCATTACTCCACCCCAGAAAGCGCGCGCCGCTGCAAGGTCATCGACCGGGAAGGCGAGATGAAAGGGCGAAAGCTGGGTCATCGGGCGGGTATCCTGTGCAATCCAAGCGCGAGGCCGAAGCCGAGAATAGGGGCTGCGCCATAGCCGATAAAGGGCGTTGGATAGTTGGACATCAACGCCATGACGCCAAATCCGAACAGCGTTCCTGCAAGCGCAAAACGCACCTCGCGGGAAAAAGGTATGGCGAACAGGACGAGCGCGAAGCTGGCCAACAGTGCGAGCGCCAGAGCGATACCAAGGGCAACGCTTTGCAGGCTCGCCTCCACCAGCACGCGCTCAACGAAGGGCTGCGGCGCGATCTCTCCGGCGAGCGCCATCAGGATCGAGGCGAAGAATGCAGCGATACAGACAAGGCCGACTTTCCAGTCGCGCGTGACGTGGTGCAGGCCGATGGCGGCGAAGGTGAGTGCAAATCCCGTCGCAGCATCGGGCTGGAGCAGAGCTGCGAAGAGCGCCGCGAGCAGGATCGGCGCTGCCAATATGCGATTGCGCGCGGCAAGCACAGCGAGCGCGGGGGTAGCGAGCATCCCGGTGTGAAGTGTAAGCGGGCCAAGCGGCATCCAGCGCACCACGCGGTCTCCGGAGGTCGAGACGATCTCTGGTCCGATCACCAGTGGACACAACATCACTACCAGCAATGCACCGAGCAATATGTGCCGACTGAGCGCGGTATGGGGCCCGCGCGCAAAGGCCACCAATAGTAAGGCGAGGGCAAGCGCGCCGAGATTGACCAGCGGATAGTGCGAAGGCGCCCCGCTGGTCGCCATCCATGCCGTGCCGCACAGCACCGGGATCGCGAGTGCCAGCAAGGCGGGCATGCGATCCCGAATTGTCATGTCAGATAAGCACCATCAAATGTGGATCGGTTTGCCCTGCACGCCCATTGCCGCCTCTTTCAAAGCTTCGGCATGGGTCGGGTGGGCATGGCAGGTGTAGGCGATATCTTCGCTCGTCGCGCCAAATTCCATGGCAATCGCGGCTTCGGCGATCATCGTACCAGCCACGCTGGCGATCGCCCAAATGCCCAGCACCCGGTCGCTTTCAGCCTCGGCGATGACTTTCACCAAGCCATCAGGCTCGTGATTGGTCATCGCGCGGCTGTTCGCCATCATCGGGAATTTGCTGGTTTTAATGGCCTTCTTGTCGCCGCCCATCTTGGCGATAGCCTGTTCTTCGGTCAGGCCCACACCAGCGATCTCCGGCATTGTGTAGACCACTGTGGGGATCACATCGTGGTTCACGATACCGGTCTGGCCCGCGATCCATTCGGCAACCGCAATGCCTTCATCCTCGGCCTTGTGGGCGAGCATGGGGCCAGGGACGACATCGCCAATTGCGCGCACATTGCTGACAGCAGTGCGGAATTCATGATCGATTTCTATCTGGCCGCGTTCGTTGGTTTCCAGCCCGATCTTGTCGAGGCCCAGCCCATCGGTGTTGGGCTTGCGGCCAATCGATACGAGCACGCAATCGGCCTCGATTGTCTCCGCGTCGCCGCCAGCAGCGGGTTCCAGTGTGACAATTGCTTTCTTGCCGTTGACGGTAACGCCGGTAACCTTGGTCGAGAGCTTGAATTCGATGCCCTGCTTCTTGAAAATCTTGTTCGATTCCTTGCGGATATCGGCGTCCATTCCAGGAAAGATCTGGTCGAGAAATTCG
>DFBR01000068.1 GCA_002367375.1 Erythrobacter sp. UBA3075
GTGACGGTGAACGACGAAGATGGGGACAAGCGCAGCGCTCGGCTCGACCTGCTTGCAAGGTTTCGTGCTGCAGTGCACAACGTCGCCGACTTCTCGAAAATTGAGGGGTGACGTGCCAAACTGCTCGCGCACGAGTGTCACCCTGACGCAGGAACAGACAGCAGCATGAAGACGGTCTACAACTTCGGCGGGAACGCCCCGCACGACGATCCCCGGCAAAAAGACAAAACCGTCACCGGCGGCAAGGGCGCGAACCTTGCCGAAATGGCGGGCATCGGCTTGCCAGTCCCTCCCGGCTTCACCATCACGACCGAGGAATCGGTACGTTATCTGAACGAAGGTGAGGCCTTTTCAGACAAATTGCGCGCTGACGTTGCCGCTGCGCTGGCGCATATCGAAAGCACCGTTGGCAAGACCTTCGGCGACGCCGCAGACCCATTGTTGGTCTCGGTAAGATCAGGCGCGCGGGTTTCCATGCCGGGCATGATGGACACCGTCCTCAACCTCGGACTGAATGATGAAACGGTCGAAGGCTTGGCGGCAACTTCAGGCCACCCGCGTTTCGCATGGGACAGCTATCGCCGGTTCATCCAGATGTATTCGGATGTGGTGCTCGGCGTTGAACACGGATTTTTTGAAGAAGCGCTGGAAATCGCCAAGGAAGATCGCGGCTATTTCACCGATACAGAGCTGGAAACTGAAGACTGGCAGGAACTGGTTGGCACATTCAAGGACATCGTCGAGCAAGAGCACGGCGCGCCGTTCCCGCAGGACGTCAACGAGCAATTGTGGGGCGCCATCGCGGCGGTGTTCGATAGCTGGGATGCAGACCGCGCGAAGGTCTATCGCCGGTTGAACGGCATTCCCGGCGACTGGGGCACTGCGGTCAATGTGCAGGCCATGGTGTTCGGCAATATGGGCGACACTTCCGCAACCGGCGTCGCCTTTACCCGCGATCCCTCCACCGGCGAACGCGCCTATTATGGCGAATGGCTGGTCAATGCGCAGGGCGAGGACGTGGTGGCGGGCATCCGCACACCGCAATATCTCACCAGGGCGCGGCGCGAAGCCGCAGGCGCTGACCTGCCGAGCATGGAAGAGGCGATGCCTGATGCTTTCGCAGAGCTCGCCCGCGTGTTCGACCTGCTCGAAAAGCACTACAAGGATATGCAGGATATCGAATTCACCGTGCAGGAGGGCAAGCTGTGGATGCTGCAAACCCGCGCGGGCAAACGCACTGCCAAGGCCGCGCTGACGATGGCCGTGGACATGGTGGGCGAGGGGCTGATCGACGAGGAAACCGCGATCCTGCGCGTCGATCCGATGGCGCTCGACCAATTGCTGCACCCCACGCTCGATCCTGATGCGCCGCGCGATGTGCTGGCAAAGGGCCTCCCGGCCTCTCCCGGAGCGGCGTCTGGCAAGATCGTGCTTGACGCTGACACCGCTGAGCTATGGGCAAATCGCGAGGAGGCGGTCATTCTTGTGCGGGTGGAAACCAGCCCCGAAGACATTCACGGAATGCACGCGGCCAAGGGCATTCTGACCGCGCGTGGCGGCATGACGTCACACGCGGCCGTGGTGGCGCGCGGAATGGGGCGGCCATGCGTATCGGGCGCGTCCGCAGTCTCTATCGACCTTGCCAATCGCAAGTTGCGCATTGGTGATCGCGAGCTGAAAGAAGGCGATGTCATTACGCTCGACGGCGCCAAAGGCGAAATCATGGCGGGACAAGTCGCGACGATCGAGCCGGAAATGGCGGGCGATTTCGGCGTGTTGATGGAATGGGCGGACAAGCACCGCCGCATGGGTGTTCGTACCAATGCCGAAACGCCCGCCGATTGCCGCACGGCGCGTGGTTTTGGCGCAGAGGGTATTGGCCTCTGCCGCACGGAGCATATGTTCTTCGATGCAGGCCGTATCAGTGCGGTGCGCGCGATGATCCTCGCCGATGATGAGGCTGGGCGACGTGCTGCTCTGGAGCGGTTATTGCCCGAACAGCGCGGCGATTTCGCCGATATCTTCCGCACCATGGCAGGCCTGCCATGCACTATCCGCCTGCTCGATCCGCCGCTGCATGAATTCATGCCGACCCGCGATGAGGAGTTCGCCGAACTGGCGGATGATCTGAATGTCGGCGTCGATCATTTGAAACGGCGCGCGAACGAGCTGCACGAATTCAACCCGATGCTGGGCCATCGTGGCTGCCGGCTTGGGATTACCTTTCCCGAAATCTACGAAATGCAGGCCAAGGCAATCTTCGAGGCGGCATGCGAGGTGACGGCAGAGGGCGGCGATCCGGTCGTGCCCGAAGTGATGATCCCGCTGGTGGCGACACGTCGTGAACTCGAAATCCTGCGCAATCTCGTCGACCGCGTGGCTGGGGAGGTCTTCGCCGAGACAGGCGCTGCGGTCGAATATCTGGTCGGCACAATGATCGAACTGCCGCGCGCCGCGCTAATGGCGGGCGAGATCGCGCATGAAGCACGCTTTTTCAGCTTCGGCACCAATGATCTGACGCAAACCGCGCTGGGCGTGAGCCGCGATGACGCCGGACGCTTTCTCGCGCCCTATGTCGATCAGGGCATCTACGCGCGCGATCCTTTTGTAAGCCTCGATATCGACGGGGTTGGCCAGCTGGTCGAGATCGCGGCAGAACGAGGCCGGGCGACCACGCCCGACATCAAGCTGGGCATTTGCGGCGAGCATGGCGGCGATCCTGAGAGCATCGCTTTCTGCGAGAAGGTTGGCTTGGATTACGTCAGCGCCTCACCCTACCGAGTGCCGATTGCGCGGCTTGCGGCGGCGCAGGCGGCACTACGTTCCGCCAAGTGATCGGCGGCCAGTGAGGGTGATGATCTCGAATGTCTCGCTCACTTTCCCGTCTTCATCCGCCATCGCCATGAATGCCGCTTCGGCGCGCTGTTTGGCCGCGCGGCTCAAGGCCGGGGCAGGGGATGCCAGGACACTGCCCATCGCATGTTCGCGCAGGTCGCCAACCAGTCTGTCGAGAGTGCCATAGCGGACCGTCAGCGCGTAGCTGTCTACGACTGGATCGCTCCACCCGGCACGGGAGAGCAGCTGCGGACAAGATCGCGGATCGATCATTGGGTGCATTCGCGCGGCGGGCCTGTCCGGCTCCGCCTCGAACATGGCACGGCGTAGCTTGCCCAGACTCGCCCCGCCGATGAAGCTGGCCATTGCAAGGCCTCCGGGCTGGAGGAGTTCGCGCATCTGGATCAGCGCACCGGGAAGGTCATTGACCGTATCGAGGCTGTTGATGCTGGCGACAAGATCATAGGTGGCAGACAGGGCGGAGGAAGGCGTGTCGAAATCATGCAAGCCAGTCGTTTCAAACTTGGGTGCGTTCTGCCAGTTCACCTTGCGCAGTTCTTCGCTGCCGAACCCATCAAGCAAGACATTTTCGGGGCTGTGTCGCATGAATGCGAGACGTTCCTCAGTATCCTCTGCGATAATCGTGAACAGGAAAGGGGCGATTTGCGCAACTTCGTTGCCTGCGGCCGCGCGTTTGCGACCAGTCAGTTTCCTGCGTTTCGAGAAGATTGTGGGCGGTTGGCTGGCCATGCGGCTTGCCTACAACCCAAGTGCAGGGCAGCATAGTCTGTAATGTCAGCTTCCCGCCTTATTTCAGAGACTTTCGCGCCATTGGTCGATTTGATCTACCCGCCGCGCTGCCCGCTTTGCGGTGATGGTCTGGCAGCGCAGAA
>DFBR01000003.1:0-2973 GCA_002367375.1 Erythrobacter sp. UBA3075
GTCACCACAAGTCCCACAATGAAAACACGGTAGGCATAGCCAAGATAGCGGTATTTGCGCCGCTGCAGCACAACGCCGTTCTGGTAGATGTCGTGGAGCATGGATCGGAACACGGTTTCGTCCTGTTCCAGCGCTTCGAGCACAGTGGATGTCCACTCCCCTTCCTCCATCGACGAAAAATGTCCGAAGAACAGCGGATTGGCCGAGGATGGCTCGGCCGGAGGGCGGATTGATGGCAATACAGCCAGCACCGCCAGTAACGAACTGAGAAAGGCAAAGACGGCAAGGATCGCCAGCGACCACGGAAGTTCACCGGCCAGCGAACGGCTGACCGCGATCGAGAAGACCAGGAATGTCGCGCCCATCAGGATAGATGCTTTCTGGTCGGCCATCTGCGAAAGCTGCAGCGTATTGTTCTGGACGGTGCGCAACATGTGCACCGAATGCGGGCTGAAAACCGTTGGACCGTGTGCGGTATTGGTTGATGAATTATCGTCTGACAGCAGTGCTTCGTCGTCCATTGCGCGCCCCCTCGGCATGAATTGCAGGACATAGCGGGGACGCTGCCACTACCCCGCGCGCTTGACAAGCGGCGGCGGTAGAGCTTTGCCGCTGCTACAGTCCCGAAAATCTCGGGTAAGAACAATTTCAAGGATTGGACCTTTCATGGACCGTGCCACAGTCGAGCCCCGCATCCGCTCTATCATAGAGCCCTTCAACAAGAAGGAAGTCGCCATTGCTGACGCGACCACTTTTGCAGGCGATCTGGAGTTTGACAGCCTGACCGTGATGGATTTCGTCGCCGCGATCGAGGACGAGTTCGATATCATCATCTCGATGAATCAGCAGGCCGAAATTGAATCCTACGGCCAGCTCGTCGATGCTGTGACCAAGATGGTGGCGGAGTAATACCGACATGAGCGATGGCGTGATGCAGGCCGACCAGCCGCAGGAGCTGGAAGGAGAAGGCAAAGACCTCTTCTCCAAATTCGACGATACGATTGCGATGCGTGAAAACCTGCTCGCAAGCGGTGTAGAAGATCCGTTTTCGCTGGTGATGGAAAAGGTGCTCTCACCCACGCGCGCAATCTGCAATGGGCGCGAAACCATCCTGCTCGGCACTTACAATTACATGGGGATGACTTTCGATCCCGACGTGATTGAGGCGGGCACACAGGCGCTGCGTGATTTCGGATCGGGCACCACCGGCAGCCGCGTTTTGAATGGCACCTATCAGGGCCACAAGGAATGCGAAGACGCGCTGCGTGAATTTTACGGCATGGATCATGCTATGGTCTTTTCGACCGGCTATCAGGCCAATCTCGGCATCATTTCGACCATCGCCGGAAAAGGCGATTACGTCGTGCTCGACATCGATAGCCACGCCAGCATCTGGGATGGCTGCGCGATGGGCAATGCCGAAATCGTGCCGTTCAAACACAATGATATCACCGCAATGGAAAAGCGCCTGAAGCGCATTCCGGAAGGTGCCGGAAAATTGGTCGTGCTCGAAGGCGTCTATTCGATGCTCGGCGATGTCGCCCCGCTGAAAGAAATGGTGAAAATCGCCAAGGACAATGGCGCAATGGTGCTGGTGGATGAAGCGCACTCAATGGGCTTCATCGGCGAACATGGCCGCGGCGTTGTCGAAGATGCGGGTGTCATGGACGATGTCGACCTGATTATCGGCACCTTCTCCAAAAGCGTCGGCACTGTGGGCGGCTTTTGCGTGTCCAACCATCCCAAGTTTGAAATCATGCGGTTGATGTGCCGCCCCTATGTCTTCACCGCCAGCCTGCCGCCGAGCGTAGTTGCGACCGCCGCGACTTCCATCCGCAAGTTGATGGATGCGAAAGACAAGCGCGCGCACCTTTGGCAAAATTCGCGGCGCTTGCACGGCGGCCTCACCGATCTCGGTTTCACGCTCGGCACTGAAGAGCCGCAGAGCGCCATCGTCGCTGTCATCATGCCCGATCTGGAACAGGGCGCGGCGATGTGGAGCGCGTTGCTCAGCGAAGGGCTGTACGTCAACCTCGCACGCCCACCGGCAACCCCGGCGAACATGACCCTGCTGCGCTGCTCCCTATGCGCCGAACACAGCGAGGAAGAGGTCGAGACGATCCTCGGCATGTTCGAACGAGCCGGAAAGGCTGTGGGGATTATTTGAGGCGCGGCCTCGACCGGTTAGCTGCCCGTGGTCGCCGCCTCGGTCAGATCTGCTCGAGACTGGTCACTTGCGTGCAAGGGTGCGCGTCCGCATCACCTTCATCATCGCCACCGCCCAGCTGGGTTATCGCGACAAATCCCGCCACCACCAGCACGACAAAGATCGTGGTCACTGTGCCGAGATATTCGTCGATGATCTGCTTGATCGGTGCGCCGAAGATCTGGAACAGCACGCCCACCACCATGAAGATGAGCGCGCGCCCCGCAATAGCGGCGAGCACGAAGGTTGCGAGATTCATCTCGATGAAACCGGCGGTGATGGTCATCAATTTGAACGGGATTGGCGTCCCGGCGGCAAGAAACACCGCCACCCCGCCCTGTTCGCGGATATAGCAGGCGGCAATCGGAAAGCTCTCGGTCAGACCCAGTGCCCCGATCAGCCACACGCCGACAGCTTCGTACAGGAAATACCCGATCATATAGCCGAACAGCCCGCCCAGCACCGATGCGACGGTGCAGATGAGCGCAAAGCGGATCGCCTTTTTCGGCTCTGCCAGACACATCAAGCCCAGCAGCGGATGTGGCGGGATCGGGAAGAAGCTCGATTCAACAAAAGCAAAACCAGCCAACCACCACTCCGCCTTGGGATGGGCGGCCTTGGCCATGGTCCATTCGTAAAGGCCACGCAGCAAACGCATCATATGCCGATATTCCCGTTAGACAGAGAGTTGCGCGCAACTAGGCCAGCCTTCTCACAGGCGCAAGTCCTACAAACTAACCTATTTGGCACTTTTATATTGACATCGT
>DFBR01000003.1:3001-5570 GCA_002367375.1 Erythrobacter sp. UBA3075
CTGTTTGGTTAGAGAAAGGCGATTGTGTACTTTACAAACCCACGGCTAAGTGCTAGATAATACTCAACAAAGGAGTTTATCACCGTGTCGGTTCTATCTAGCCCCCATTTCCACGACGAAGCCAAGGCATTCGAGTATCTTGAAAGCATTGTCTGGGCCGATGGAGTGGTCTGCCCCAAGTGCGGCGTACATGGTGGCCGCGTGTATGATCTGTCTGGCGTTCGCACCAAGCCGAGTAAGAAGCATCCCGAAGGCAAGGTACGCCACGGCCTCAAGAAGTGTGGCGAATGCCGCAAGCAGTTCACCGTGAAGGTTGGCACCGTGTTTGAACACGCCCGTCTGCCCCTCACCAAGATGCTACAGGCCGTGCACCTTATGGTGTCCAGCAAGAAGGGTATCAGCGCCCATCAGCTTAGCCGCGTATTGGAAGTCCAGTACAAGAGCGCTTGGTTCCTTGCCCACCGTATCCGCGAAGCCATGCGTTCCGGTGATCTGGCTGTACCTTTCGGCGGCAATGGCGGTGCAGTTGAAGTTGACGAAACGTACATCGGCTTCAAGGCTGGCGTACCTACCCGCCGTGGCACCGCTCACAAGCGCGCTGTAGTGACGCTGGTTGACCGCGACACCGGCAAGAGCAAGTGGTTCCACGTTGCCAACAGTACCGCTGCTGACATTCACCCTATCGTGCTGGACAACATCAGCCGCGAAGCCCGTCTAATGACGGACGAAGCCAAGATGTACCGCAAGATTGGCCGCGACTTTGCCGAACACGGCACGACCATTCATGCGACGGGCAACTACGTCGATCTGAACGACCGCACCATCCACACCAATACGGTTGAAGGCGCGTTCTCCATTTTCAAGCGCGGTATGCGCGGCGTGTACCAGCACTGCGCAGAGCATCACCTGCACCGCTATCTCGCTGAATTTGAGTTCCGGTATAACAACCGCACCGCAAACGGGGTGGATGATCGCCAGCGGGCTGCAAATGCCGTTGCAGGCATTGCTGGCAAGCGCCTGACATACCAACCAGCTAACAGCGAATGAGGTGGCACATGATTTATGCAAGCGCCGCAACCGACGCTGGCGCACAAAACACTAGACAATCGTGGTTGAATTTCTCGGATTATAAAGCTACACGAGTGTTGTAGCTTTTCCGCCGGTATATGGACAATGTTCATAGTCGTGACGTATTATAATCACATGCACAATGACATCAGCCCTGACCTGCGGAATACTGTCGAGCGATATGTTCGAGAGCAGTTTCCTGCTGCCATGATTGATAGCATCATCAATGAGTGCAGCGACGAAGACGATGATATGATCGTAAATGTGATTGTTGTCTTGGAACGTGAAGAGCAGGTGACAGGCTTTAGCAGCATGACGCGCAATTTGTGGTCAGAGCTATCGCAGAAAAACTTCGGCTTCCCCATTTTGTCGTTCCGCACAAAGGCCGAAAACGCGCGCATTTTTGCAGCCGCTTGAACTCCTAGATTCCGCCGATCTTCTTCTCCGCCCGCAAGGCGAGGAAACCACAGAGGCGAACTTAAGGCGCGCGTGGAGTTCAATCTATTACGCACCTTTCCATGTTATCTCAGAAGATTGTGCGGACCGTATTATTGGTGATAGCGATGAATGCCGAGCGCAGCGCACATGGCACCAAGTCTATCGCGCCTTAGATCACGGGCCAGGTAAAGTCCGATGCAAGACAATAGCCAAGGAAAATGCTCACCTCAATTTCCCTGATGGTATCAGAGATGTGGCAGCATTGTTTGTAACATTGCAAAACAAGCGGCATGAGGCTGACTATGATATGAGAAGCACGCCCACTAGCACTGACGTGCGCGGTTACATTGCGGAGGTCCGGGAAGTGGTCGAGCGGTTTCTAGCTTGTGATGATAAACACAAGAAGGCGTTCGCAGCATATCTACTGGTTCACCATCGGGATAAGAATAATGGATAAAGCAACGGCGAAAGCAAAAACGCAGCTCGACAAATTTAAAGACGCAGCACGCGAGCTTGAATGCGACGACGACGAAGCGGCGTTCAAGAAGCGGCTCGACAAGCTAGTGAAGCACAAGCCGGTTCAGTCTGAATGAAGCAAACCCAAGAAGGCCCGTGGGAACGCAAATTTTGGATCGCCGTTGGCGCACTCGCATTTGGGTCTATTGCGCTTTCATTTGGCGTATTAGTGCTCGGCGCAACTTTCGGTGATAGCCAACGCTCAATGGCAGTGTCGGGTACACTGCTATTTTTCGGGATGGCAATGATTGGTGCCATCCTTTTCGGCAACAGTCTCTACGAGATGTTTCAAGGCAAATTCAATTGGTCATTCCTGATCGCTGGAGGCGCATGGTTGGCCTTTTTTGGTTGGTTGTTTTTGGAGAGCCTTGGGCTGCTGGAATAGCGAGCCATGTAATAAACCCTTTCCTACAGCGTGACACTGAATGTACCGATTCGGCCATGATGTGAGAACCCGGCGACGCGGGGCTTCTCCAACAATAACAACGCTCTCTAGGTGCGGGTTTGTAAAAGACACAATCGCCATCGCAATCGGACGCGTGCCGCC
>DFBR01000019.1 GCA_002367375.1 Erythrobacter sp. UBA3075
GGGCGGCTGCGGGCGGGCGGTCGCGCTTGCGGTCGTAAGAACGACCGTTTTGGCGCATCGAGGCAATCATCCTGAGGCTGTCGCCACGCGTGCGCCCCTTTGTGCATCCAAGCCGGGATCAGGGCAATTCGGAAGCGATCCAGGCGTCGACCTGCTCCTCCAGAATATCCAGCGGCACCGGGCCATTGGTCAGCACCACTTCGTGGAACTGGCGAATATCGAATTCATCGCCGAGCGTGGTCCGCGCGCGTTCGCGCAGCTCCATGATCTTCAATTTGCCGATCATATAGGCAGTCGCCTGACCCGGATAGACGATGTAGCGTTCAATCGCTTTGCGGATATCTCCATCAGGATTGGGCGTGTTCTCGGTGAGATAGGCAATCGCCTCTTCCCGGCTCCAGCGCTTGTGATGAATGCCTGTATCGACCACCAACCGGCAGGCGCGCCACAGTTCCATGCCAAGCCGCCCGAAATCGGAATAGGGGTCGGTGTAGAAGCCCATGTCCTTGCCAAGCTCTTCCGTATAGAGGCCCCAGCCCTCAGTATAGGCGGTAAAGCCGCCAAAACGGCGGAATGGCGGCAGATCGCCGAGGCCCGTCTGGATAGACCGCTGCATATGGTGTCCCGGCAATGCCTCGTGATAGGCGAGCGCTTCCAGCTCATTGCGGCTCATATCGCGCAGATTGTACAGGTTCACATAATAGGTGCCGGGACGTGAGCCATCGGGCGCGGGGCTCTGGTAGAAGGCCTTTCCGGCGCTCTGTTCGCGGAAGGCCTCGACCGGTTTGATCTGCAATTCATATTCGGGAAGCGTGATGAAGAAATCGGGCAGGCGCTCGTCCATTGCGGCGAGCACAGTGTCGACTTCGGCGAGATAATCTTCGCGGCTGGTGTGGAAGAACTGATCGCCATTGCGGGTGTACTGGAAAAATTCCTGCAGGCTGCCCTCGAAACCCACCTGCTCCATAATCGCGCGCATTTCGCCATGGATGCGAGCCACTTCGCGCAGGCCGATGTCGTGAACTTCGTCTGCGGAGAGATCGGTGGTGGTATAATAAGATAGCAGCGCATCGTAATATTCAGCGCCCTGCGGCAAGCGCCAGATGCCGTCGTCGGTCGGCGCGATACCCTGTTGGCGCAGCATTTCGGAACGCAGGCGGCCATACGCCGGGATGGCTTGGGTCTGCCATGCAGCATCAGCATCAGCGATCAGGGCCGCACGCTCGCTGCCCGAAAGATCGAGCGCAGCCACTTCACCGCGAAAATCCTCCAGCACCGCATTGTTCATGCCCGCATTGAGCAGGTTTTCGATATCGCTCAGAACATAGGGGTAAACCCAATCAGGCGGCATCACGCCGCCCGCAGCGCGCTCTGCCGAGCGGGCGATCAGCGTGTCCATCAGCGAACCGATGCCTTCAATGCGGGATATGTAGTCGCGCGCATCGCCAGCATTGGTGACGGTGTGGGTATTGATGAGGAAGGCCGGAATGCCACTTTGCGAGCCGTTCATCTGGTCAAAGATATAGCCATATTCGCGGTATGGATCGAGCAGAGCGGAGCGCGCCGCCACGGCTTCAAACAGGCGGTATGACAGCGCGTCCTGTCCTGTCAGCTCACCAAGATCGTATCCGCTGCGCATTTGCGCCAGATAGTCCAGCCGCATCGCTCGGCGCGCGTCGTCGGCCTCGGCAGTCCGGTCGTTCCACAGGCTGTAGTCATCGTCACGAATACCGCGATAGGCCTTGCCCTGCGGCGACATTTCCAGACTGGCTGCGTCATATTGTTCGAAGAACGCGTTGATATCTGCGGGCACTTGCGCCTCCACGCTCGGCTGCGCTGCGGGAGTCGCCGTTTCCGTCGGCACGCTGGCGCAGGCCGAGAGCGCGAGGGCGCTGGAGGTGAGGATGATTGAGTGGCGGAGGAAAAATTTCATTTCGGCGATCCTTCTTGGCTTTGGCGCATTGCCTAGGCGAATCGCAGTGCTGAAGAAAGGTCGTCTGAAAACCGGGTTCGGGAGGCGGCATAAAAAAGAGGGCGGCGATCCGTGGATCACCGCCCCTTTAAGTGGAGAACTCGTTGCGCCTTGCGCTTCGAGCCCTTCGGGTCGCACTTTCTTGATAGACGATTCGCACGGCGATTGCTTGTATGAAAACGACATCCGATCCACTTTGTTAGTATCGAGCCGAATTGCGGCGCTTTTCGTTGCGCCTTCCCGAGCGAAAATGCCAAAGGGTGCGGCATGATCTTCAAGATTCTTCGTCCCGCCATTTTTGCCCTCGATCCTGAACGCGCGCATGGCCTGTCCATCGCTGCACTAAGAGCCGCGCCGAAAGGCAAGCCACTCAAGCCCGGCGGTCCGCTGACGGTCGAACTGGCGGGCCTGCGATTCCCGACCCCACTGGGCATGGCCGCAGGGTTCGACAAGGATGCGCAAGTGCCCGATGCGCTGCTCGGCTGCGGATTTGGCCATGTCGAAGTGGGTTCGATCACGCCCGAACCGCAAGCTGGCAATCCGAAGCCGCGGCTGTTCCGGCTGGTGGAGGATCAGGCGGTCATCAACCGCATGGGCTTCAACAATCGCGGCCTCGATGCGGCCTTTCTGCGGCTGGTGAAGCGCGGCGATGACGGCCTCCCTCCGCGACCGGGAATCGTGGGCGTGAATGTCGGCGCGAACAAAGCTTCGGAAGACCGCGTCGCCGATTACATTGCCGGGATAGAGGCGATGTCGGATGTGGCCGATTACATCACCATCAACATCAGCTCCCCCAATACGCCGGGTCTGCGCAATTTGCAGGCCAAGGGCGAATTGGAGAATTTGCTCGAAGCCTATCGCGCACACCGTTCGGAAGGCGATCCGCCAGTGTTCCTCAAGGTCGCCCCCGATCTGGAGGATGGCGATCACGAACGGATCGTGCGTGCGGCATTGGACAATGGCATTTCCGCGCTGATCGTGTCGAACACGACAATCTCGCGGCCATCGCTCAAATCCGCAGATGCTGATGAGAGCGGAGGGCTGTCAGGAGCACCTCTGCGTGAGCTTGCTCTGGCGCAGCTGCGCAAATTTCGCGCGGTTGCGGGTGCCGAATTGCCGCTGATCGGCGTCGGCGGGATCGCCACGGCAGAGGATGCGTGGGAGCGCATTCGCGCAGGCGCCAGTCTGGTGCAGCTTTACAGTGCGATGATCTATCGCGGCCCCGGTATCGCCCGCGAGATCACCAAGGGGCTGGAGCAACTGATGCAGCGCGATGGCTTCACTTCCATTGCCGATGCAGTCGGAAGCGAATAGGCATTCGCGCCATGCACAAATCCAGCCCTCTATTCGCCGCCATCCCCCTCTCCCTGTTGCTTGGCGCATGTCAGGCCGCCGAAATCGCTCCGCCCACGATAGCCGCCGCGCCCGTAACGCCAGCTGGCGTCGTCAGCGCAGCAGACCCGCGTGCGGCCGCAGCCGGGGCCGAGATCTTGCGGCAAGGCGGCAGTGCAACCGATGCCGCGATTGCCGTGATGCTCGCGCTGACCGTGGTCGAACCACAAAGCTCAGGCATTGGCGGCGGCGGCTTCTTTCTGCGCACCGATGCTGATGGCGCGCTGATCTCCATCGACGGGCGTGAGCGGGCGCCAGCGGAAGCCGGGCCTGACTGGTTCATGGGCGATGATGGAGAGCCGCTCGGATACCAGGATGTGGTGATCAGCGGGCGCTCGGTCGGTGTGCCGGGCAATATCGCCCTCGCTGCACAGGCACACGAACGCTACGGCCAGCTTGAATGGGAAGCGCTGTTCCAGCCCGCCATTCGTCTCGCTCGCCAAGGCTGGGAGCTGACGCCGCGCGGCGCCCACTATGCCGAGCGATCACGGGCGCGCGCTGCGCACCAGGAAGAGGGCGCGGCCCTGTTTTTCGATGCCGAAGGCAATGTCCTGCCAGCTGGCACAAGACTGACCAATTCGGAATTGGCTGATACGCTTGAAGCGCTTGCGAGTGACGGGCCGAGCCACCTCTATTCCGACCGTGCAGCAGAGCTCGCCGCCCATGTGGCGAGCCAGACGCCGGGCGAGGCCGCGATGCGTGAAAGCGATGTCACCAGCTACGCCGCCACAGATCGCCCGCCACTTTGCGGTGACTACCGAGAATATACGATCTGCTCGATGGGGCCGCCATCCTCGGGCGCGACAACGGTCCTCGCGATTCTTGGTCAGCTTGAGCGGTTTGATATGACCGCACTCGGCCATGAATCGCCGACAGCCTGGCATCTCTTCGCCGAAAGCCAGCGGCTCGCCTATGCTGATCGTGAAGTCTATCTGGCCGATCCCGATTTCGTGAGCATTCCTGCTGGCATCACCGAACCCTCATATCTCGCCACACGCAGCCAGATGATCGCGCCTGACGCGCGGATGGAAGCGGCAGAGCCGGGAACGCCGCCCGGCATCGCTCTGGCACCGCCCGATGGCGATGAGCCGGTCGAGAACGGCACCAGCCATTTCTCGGTGGTCGACAGCGCGGGCAATGTGGTGTCGTGGACCTCGACCATCGAAGGCCCGTTTGGCTCTGGCCTGATGTTCGGTGGTTTCTATCTCAACAACGAACTCACCGATTTCAGCTTCCGTTCGGAGCGCGACGGTCAGCCGGTCGCAAATCGCGTGGAAGGTAGTAAGCGCCCGCGCAGTTCGATGGCGCCCACAATCGTGTTCGACGAAAGTGGCGCGCCGGTGCTTGCTATCGGGGCAGCGGGTGGCGGCACGATTCCTGTGCAGGTGGCGAAGGCGCTGGTCGGTTATATCGATTGGGATTTGAGCGCGCAGGACGCCATTGCCTTGCCCATGCTCTATTCTCCGGGGAATCACATTTCGCTCGAAGAGGATAACACGGTCCCCGGCCTACAGGCCGCGCTGGAGGCGATGGGCCATGATGTGTCGGCGCGGGGCCTTCCGCTCAAAGCCAATGCGGTGGAATATCGTGACGGTCGCTGGATCGGAGCTGCCGATCCGCGCAGCGAAGGCGTTGCTGTGACACAATAGCGCCGCACTTGCAGCGCAGCGCAGCGCAGCGTAACCCGCTGTGCTATGGTAATGCAGCCGGGAAAACCCGGCGCTTTCGGGAGAGATGTTCGCGTGCAGTTGAGTGATATCGACGAAGCCCAGAATCTGGTTGAACTGTTCCTTCGCCGGGCAGACCAAAAGGGCAATGCGCCATTTTTGAGCGCCAAAAGGGATGGTGCGTGGACGTCAATCTCTTGGGCAGAAGTCGCAGAAAAGGTCTGCCTGCTAGCGGAAAAACTGCGCGAAATCGGACTGCGCGATGGTGATCGCGTGGTGATCGTGTCGGAAAACCGCCCCGAATGGTGCATCGCCGATCTCGCCATAATGGCGGCAGGCTGTATCACCACGCCCGCTTACACCACCAACACAGAACGCGATCACGCCCATATCCTTGATGATTCGGGTGCCAGCGCGGTGGTGGTGTCGAACGCGAAGCTGGCCAAGGCGCTATTCCCAGCGATCATGAAGACCGGGCGCGCAGGGCATGTGATCGCTATCGATGCGATTGCGACATCGCAGAGCGGTTCATTCAACCTGCACCATTGGGATGATCTGATGACCGGTGATGCCGCTGCGGCGCGCGCGGCAGTCGAAGCGCGCATTGCCAGCATCAAACGCGACGATATGGCCTGCATCATCTACACCAGCGGCACCAGCGGCGCACCGCGCGGTGTCATGCAGCCGCATGGCGCCATCCTGTGCAATGTAGCCGGTGCAGCAGATGTGCTTTCAGAGGACTTTGGGCTCGACGACGAACGGTTCCTGTCGTTCCTGCCACTCAGCCACGCCTATGAACATTCGGGCGGCCAGTTCCTGCCCATCGGTGTCGGAGCAGAGATTTACTATTCGGAAGGGTTGGAAAAGCTCGCCAGCAACATCGAGGAAGTTCGCCCCACCATCATGGTCGTCGTGCCGCGCCTGTTCGAAGTGTTACGAGCGCGGATCATCAAACAGATGAGCAAGCAGAGCAAGGTGGCGAACTATCTAATGGATAGCGCGCTGAAGATCGCTCAGAATGCCGGCGAACGAGGTAGGAAGCGACTTCGCGATCGACCGATGGATCTCCTTCTCGAGCGCATTTTGCGGCCCAAGATACGCAAGCGTTTTGGCGGACGGATGAAAGCCATGGTCTCGGGCGGGGCACCACTCAATCCCGAAGTCGGCAGTTTTTTCGAGGCCATGGGGCTGACCATGCTGCAAGGCTATGGCCAGACCGAAAGCGGTCCGGTGGTCAGCTGTAACCGCCCGCGCGTCGGGCTGAAGATGGACACTGTCGGCCCGCCCCTGCGCGGCGTTGAGGTGAAAATCGCCGATGATGGTGAAATTCTGGTGCGCGGTGAGCTGGTGATGAAGGGCTATTGGCAGCGCCCCGAAGATACCGAGCGCACCTTGCAGAATGGCTGGCTGCATACCGGCGATGTCGGCCATGTCGATGACAAGGGCCGGATCAAGATTACCGACCGCAAGAAGGACATCATCGTCAACGACAAGGGTGACAATGTCGCTCCGCAAAAGCTGGAAGGAATGCTGACGCTCCAACCCGAAATCAGCCAGGCGATGGTGATGGGCGACAAGAAGCCTTATATGACCGCAATCATCGTCCCCGACGCCGAATGGTCGGTCGATTGGGCGCGCGTGAATGACGAGAAGTTCGATATGGCCGAATTGCAGGCGCTACCGGCATTTCGCAGTGCCATAAAAGCAGCAGTCGACCGAACCAATCAAGAGCTGTCGGTGGTCGAGAAAGTCCGCAAGTTCGAGCTCGCGGACGAGCCCTTCACGGTCGACAACAACCAGATGACGCCAACGATGAAAATCCGCCGCCACCAGATCCGTGAGGCCTATGGTGAGCGGATGGACGCGCTGTATTGAGGCAGGGATGGTGGCCTTTGCTCAGGCCGCCTCGTCTTCCACTTTTTCGGGATAGAAGCTCGGCTCGCTGCGCGACCATGCGGGCGCTGTCGCAGCCGCTTCGCTAAGGCTTTGCAACAGCATCTTGCGGCGCTCAGGCGCAATGTGCGGGAGTGCCGCTGCGCTGCAGAAGGCAGCTGGCAGATACGGACGCACCGCTGCGCCGAGCAGGCGTTCATAAAGGAAACGATAGGCGGAAAAGCCGTCCAGCCGTTCTTGCGCCAAGTCCTGAGCGGAAATGCGGATCAGCGGGCCGAGGAAATCTTCAATGCCCTCAAAACTGCAATCGCCCGGCACCAAAGCGCGCAATTGCTTCAATTCGCGATAGGCAAGATATTGCGAGCGGATCGCGCGGTGATCGCCGACATCGCGGCTCCAAGTCTTGAAAGCATCGCCGCGGCCCATGCCGATATCGAGCGAACGTTCGATAAAGTCGCACTCATGCTGCGCAAAACCCGCAAATTCGCGCATTTCGGCAATCGCCATTGAGGCGGTTTTTGACTTGTGGCCCATGGCCCGGACTCCAGCTGTTTCAAAGCCGTTGTCGCGCAGCATGGTTAATTAAT
>DFBR01000207.1 GCA_002367375.1 Erythrobacter sp. UBA3075
CCGCAAAGCCGCTGGGTCGGCAGCTGGTTCACCCGCGAGGCGGCCAATTCCTCCTCCCACTACATGGTCGACCAGAACGGCGCGATCCGCCAGTTCGTGCGCGAGCAGGACACCGCCTGGCACGCTGGCAATCGCACAGCCAATCGCCGCAGCATCGGCATTGAGCATGTCGCAGTGAAACGGGGCGGGGCCACCTATGGCAACACCACCTATCCGCACACGCCGCCCAGCGATGCGGAGTATCGCGCTTCGGCCCAACTGGTCGCGCATTTGTGCCGCAAATACAGCCTGTCGCCCAATCGCACGACGATCATCGGCCACAATGAAGCCAATCCGAACACCGGCCATTCAAGCTGCCCCACCGGAGCATGGGACTGGGATGCCTATATGGTGCTGGTGGCCGAAGAGGTTGCCCGGATCGGCGGGGTTGTCGGCGGCGTTGGAGCGCAGGCTCTCGGCATCAGCCAGACGATCAATTGGGACATGGTGCAGGTCGTACCGCAGCCCACCAACAAGAGCTGCTGGGCCACGGCGGGCGCCATGCTTTTCGGCTGGAAGATGCACCAGAGTGTGACCCCGGCAACCATCGCTGAGTTCGCTGGCAAGACCACCGAAGACTATCTCAACGCAGGCCGTTTCCAGGAATTCGCCGACAGCGTCGGGCTCGATTACGATTACGGCCAGAGCTACATGCCCGAAGGCTTCTTCCAGAGGCTCGAACGGGTCGGCCCGCTGCTCGTCCTCAAGAACAATCCGCCGATCCTGCACTGTGTGATCGTGACCGGCATGTACAAGGATGGCGACCAATGGATGGTGCGCGTGACCGATCCGTGGGATCGCGCTGTGGGCACGCCCGGATCTCCGGGCACCTATGCCAGTTCACACACGACCGGCAGCCGCTACATCCAGAAATACGAGGATTTTGTGGCCGAGTATGAAGGCGCAGCAGGCGTGGCGGACCTTCAAGTCCTGCACGCGGGCGGTCATTACAACCACACTCCCAATTACGGACCAGCTACGCCGGAAGGCTATGCGATGGGCGCGGGCAGCCGCGCTATGGGCGACGAGATTCCGCTTGATCCGGGCGCCGGCGGCATGTCCATTGGCACCAGCGCGCTCAAACCCGGCGATCTGATCGTCACCACCACCGCCAGCCCGGTGTCGGGCGTCATTCGCGCCGCAACCCAGCAGCCGGTCAGCCATGTCATGATGTTCGTCGGGCAAGGCGGTCAGGTCGTCGAAGCACGCGGAGATGGCGTGCGGTTGAAGCCATTGGCCGAGGCGCTGCAAGGTGCAACGCTTGCCGTCGCCTATCGCTCGCCTTCCGTTGACGAGATGAAGGGACTGGAGATTTCCTCCAGGGCCGGAGCATATCTCGACAGCGGCTTCGATTTCGTCGGTATCGCCAAGGCAGGGTTCTTCCGTCTTGCGGTGGCCGAATGTCGCCGTCGCGGCCTTCCGGACACGGTATGCCGCAGCATGGTCGCATGGAACATGGACGGCAGCGCTAGCGAAGACCGCTTCTTTTGCTCGGCACTGGTCCTGCGCGCCTATGACGATGCAGGCGTGCGCCTCACGGTCACCGCACCCAACTGGGCATCACCCGGCGATATTCCCGAATATACGCTGCGCGATGGCTTACTCGAATATGTCGGACATCTGATCGCCCCGCCAATTGCCGCGCCAAGCTCAACTCAGAGCTATTCCGGCGCGATGGGGGCGGGCCAAAGCCAGACGCTCAATTGGGACGATGTGCAGATGGTAGCTCAGCCCACTGGCCTGAGCTGCTGGGCAACATCGGCAGCAATGGTCAATGGCTGGCGCGATCGCATGAGCGTCACCCCGCAATCGATCGCCGACATTGCCCAGCGCAATATCAACCAACCGATCAGTGGTCAGGATTTTGACGATTTCGCGACCGAAGTCGGCTTGACCTATGCTCCGGCGCAAAGCCTGCCCCCCGAAGAATGGTTCAGGCGGCTCGAAGAAAAAGGCCCGCTGTTCGTCGCCGAAATTCCGTCCAGCTTCGGCCATGTGGTCGTGGTAACCGGCATGTATAATGACGGCGGAAACTGGTATGTGCGGATCACCGACCCGCTCGACCGCGTGGTCGGCACGCCCGGTTCGGCCGGCGGCTATTCAAGTCCGCCAACCCATTCCACTGGCAGTCGTTATATCCTGACATTCGACCAGTTCATGCAGGACTACGAACGCGCTGCTCCGCACGCCACCGTGCAGGTGCTGCACGCCAATGGCACGCATGGCCACACCCCCAATCGCGGGGCATCCACGCCGCAGGGCTATGCCATGGCGGGTGCCGAGGAGGCGATGGACAAGCCGCAGGTGCCGGCGGGCGCAGCCGATGGCGCGGATCCCGCTGCACCACCTGTGCCAACCCCCGCACCATCGCTCAATGGCGGCGCGACGGAGGAACACCCCTTCGGCCCCGGCATCACTGTCACGCGGCAGGTGCTCGACAAGGGCAAGCGGCGGTATGAGTTGGCGCAACTGCGCGGTTTCGTGAACCCGCAAACCGGAATGCAGGTCGAAAGCGACGCTTTGCGCGCCGAGCCAGCGCTGCTCGATGACTGGCCCTATATCGACGGCCCGAGTGGCCGCACACAGGCCGGTGTCGCGATAGACTGGGCACACAAGGGCGGCGCAGTTGGCGAGATCGGGATCACCCCGCTCGACGGCACATCGCCCAATGGCTGGGACGTGCTGGTCCGCGCCGATCTGCTGCAAGGCAATGAGGCTCCTGGCAAGGCGCAGGTGAAAGTGCGTGTCACCACCACCTTCCGCAAGCAGGGCGAGGCCGATCAGGTCGCGGTCAGCGAAGTCACGCTGGATGGCGACGGACGCAGCAATGTGCAGCACGGCGTTGGCGAGACCGGCGAATCCGATACCGCACCCGCTGCGCCCGCCACACCCACGCCCACACCCGCTCCGCAACCGGTGGAAGCCTGAGCAGGAGGGATAATACGCCATGGCGCGCCACATCCCCCCTCCCCCGGACAAGCGTTCTGGATCCGCGCCCCAGCGGGCCACGGCGCAGGCGTTTGCCCGCGACGCTTTTGGCAGGCCGATTGGCGGGAACCCGAGCTACGGCAGTCAGCAGCAACAGCCCGCATTCGGCAGCCCCGCCGCAGATCCAACAGCGCAGCCGAAGGAAAAGGCGGTTGACGCGCTGGGCCGCCGGGCGGGCGAATTGTCCGACGAGATCGACTTTCCCGCCTTCGTCGCATCGCTGGTACACGGCACATTCGATGCGATTGTGGACAGCTCGATCCGCCAGACTGAAGCTTTCGCGGAGCTGGTCTCCGCCGTATCCAAGCCCTTGGATGAATTCGCCCGTGACAATGTGACCGAGGGGCAGACGCGCGGCTGGCTGGTGGAGCAATATCCCGACGATCTGACGCTGGTCACAGAGGAAAGCGGCGCGACCAAACTTGCGCCATATCTCCCGCCGGGTCGTGAGGAACTCGAAAACCCGGCGATGCTGCGCGATTTCGGGCTGGACGGTTATTCCGCCGATGCCGAGACGTTGGAAAGCGAACTGCTGCCACGGGCGCGCGAACGCATGGCGCAGCAACGCCTCTCCACACTGGCGAACATGGTCCTGATGGGAATGCAGCGGATCGTCGTGAAAGACGGCATGATCGATACCAGCCTGCGCTTCCGCGCTGCTGCAAGGGACCGCGCCGCTGTCGATTACGCCACCGGCGGCGACACGCAATCGCCGCAAACACAGTGGGGATCGCGCGGCACGCAGCAGGCAGCAGTCAAAGTCGCCACGGTCGACGTAAACGCGCAATCCGACACGCAATTGCAGGCCGATATTCGCGGCAAGGTGCGGATCAATTTCGCATCCGATTACGTGCCGCTCGAACGTTTTGTGGATGAAGCGCAGCGCACGCTGCTCGAACGTCACAGCCGCCGCGCCGACGCGCAAATCGCTGCGGCGAGAGCGGTTGCAGCACTGCCTGCACCTGCACCTGCACCTGCACCGGCACCGGCACCCGCACCTGCTCCGGCAACCGCGCCTGCACCGGCACCAACTTCGCAGCCGACACCCGTCGCGCCCGCACCGGGACCAGTCCAGTGACGATGCGACGCCCCCTCTCCGCCCTGCTGGGCGAAGTGGCGCAAGGCGCCGTTGAAGGCGCGCAGGATGCGCACGTTGCGATCCGCAATATCGAAATGGACCTGCCCATCGATCTGCGGATCAATCACACGGGCGAGGAAACCGAATTGCTCGGCGACGTGCCGCTGTTCCTCACCCGCACCGATTTCGACGCCCCGATCTCGCGCCTGTTTGTGCGCTGGAGCGCGCAAAGGGGAGGCGGCGAATGACCGATGCCTCCACCCTCCGGCTCGAAGATTTCATTCAGGCCGTCCAGTCGCAGCTCGACAAGGCACAGGCGGCCATGGCGATCAAGGCGCGCAATATGAATTTGCCGCTGACCTTCGCCATCAAGGACATCAATCTCGACCTGCGCGCACATATCGAATTCGCCAATAGCGAAATCCGCATTCGCCCCGCTGCGGCGGGCGAAACCGATGCGAGCGTGTTCCACCTCGTCTTCACTGCCATCACCCGTCCCGCGATTGAAGAGAATGCCGTGGCCTTCAC
>DFBR01000194.1:0-537 GCA_002367375.1 Erythrobacter sp. UBA3075
GAACGAACCCTCGTTGCGGAAGCGGGCGAGGATGTTGTCGTGGACGATCGGGCTGAGCAGGTTGGAGAACGCGCAGCCGGCGGTGCCGTTTTCCCACCAGACAACTTCGGCCTGAAGCGATTCGAGGCCGGGCAGGGTCAGCCAGCAGACCGAGCCGGGGTGCATCCGGTTCAGCGCGGTTGCCGAAAAGCCCGACAATGAAAGGTCATTCACCACGGTCTGGAACGACCGGGCGCCAGACGCCCGCATCTGTGCGGGGATCATAATGCGCGAGCGCGGTGCGCTGCGATCTTCCTGAGCGGCAATGTCGTATCGACCGACGGTCTTTTGCATGGTCATGGCGCCAAAGCTCCAAAAGGACTGGTTTGGTAAGGTGGGCCTTACGGCCTTTGCTTGGCACAGAATGTCGGGAATTGCTTACCGGGAGACTACCAAAAATGGTTAAGCGGATATTTCCACTCTTTCGCGGTGGAGGTTGGCAAAGTCCTCCTCGAGCAGGGTAGCGATACGCTCTGCCACTGCCTCTGGTGGTTTGAC
>DFBR01000194.1:595-726 GCA_002367375.1 Erythrobacter sp. UBA3075
GCGACACGCATTTCGGAGATCCGCTCCACTTCCTTGCCGTGGCTTTCCAGCAGATTGTCGAACGCGGCCTTGCTCGCGCCATAGGCACCCCAGAATGGGCGTGGATCAGCCCCGACAGAGCTTGTCAGGCC
>DFBR01000194.1:802-6401 GCA_002367375.1 Erythrobacter sp. UBA3075
GGCAGCTGGGCTGCATTGATAACGAGGAAATCGAGCTTTTCCCACCGTTCTGCAATGGCTTGGGCCAATCTGCCGATCGATTCGCCATCGGTCAGATCGAGCGGAGCAATTGTGGCGTTGCCGCCAGCTGCGTGGATGCGATCCTCGACCGCTTCCAGATCGCGCACCTTGCGCCCCGTTATCACCACATGCGCACCTCTGGCAGCGAGAGCCACCGCCGTCGCCGCGCCAATGCCGCGACTTGACCCGGTGACGAGTGCATACTTGCCGGCCAGAGACCTTGTGTCGGGTGCGGCTTCGGTCATTAGGCGTCCTGGCTGACGGGGAGGGAAAGCTGCGTTTCGCCCTGCGACCGCGTGGTGAGGTCCGTCAGCGGCGTGGGATATTCGCCGGTAAAGCAGGCGTCGCAATATTGCGGGCAGGCATTGTCGCGTCCGGCCAGACCAACAGCGCGGTACAGACCGTCAATCGACACGAAGGCAAGGCTGTCGGCCTTGATGAATTCGCGCATGGCGGGCAAATCCATCCGACCGGCCAGCAGCTTGGAGCGTTCAGGCGTGTCGACGCCGTAATAACAGCCATTGCCCGTAGGCGGGCTGGCGACGCGGAAGTGCACTTCGGCAGCGCCCGCATCGCGCATGATCTGCACGATCTTCATGCTGGTGGTGCCGCGCACGATGGAATCGTCAATCAGCACGATGCGCTTGCCTTCGACAATGGAGCGGTTGGCATTGTGCTTGCGCTTCACCCCGGCATGGCGCGCACCATCGCTCGGCTGAATGAAGGTGCGCCCGACATAGTGCGAGCGAATAATGCCCAGTTCAAACGGAATGCCGCTTTCCTGCGCAAAACCGATGGCGGCAGGCACGCCGCTATCGGGCACGGGCACAACCAGATCGGCCTCACATGGCGATTCCTTCGCCAGTTCGATGCCGATATTCTTGCGGCTTTCGTAAACCGAGCGTTCGTTGAAGATCGAATCGGGGCGGCTGAAATAGACGTGTTCGAAGATGCACGGGCGCGGGGCGGGATTGCCGAAGGGGCGGTGCGAGCGGACCGTGCCGTCAAAATCCACTTCGATCATTTCGCCCGGATCAACCTGGCGCACAAATTCCGCGCCGACCACATCGAGCGCGACGGTTTCGCTGGCGAAGACCGTCGCATCGCCGAGCTTGCCCATCACCAGCGGACGGATACCCAGCGGATCGCGGCAGGCGGCCATGCCGCGCGGCGTCATCACGATCAGCGCATAGGCACCCTCGACCAGCCGCAGCGCATCGACCAGCTTGTCCAGCATGGTGGGATAGCGGCTTGTGGCGACAAGATGGATGATGACTTCGGTGTCCGAAGTAGACTGGAAGATCGCGCCTTTTTCGACCAGTTCCTGCCGCAGTGCATGGGCGTTGGAGATATTGCCATTGTGCGCGATCGAAAAGCCGCCACTGGCAAGATCTGCATAAAGCGGCTGCACATTGCGCAGGCCAGCCCCGCCGGTGGTGGAATAGCGCACATGACCACCCGCCATATGTCCGGGCAGTTCGGTGAGCGATTCGGCGGTCGAGAAATTATCAGCGACATGGCCCAATGCGCGGCGGGTGAAGAATTCAGCCCCGTCAAAGCTGGAAATGCCAACCGCTTCCTGGCCGCGATGCTGCAGAGCGTGGAGCCCGAGCGCGGTCGTCGCGGCGGCCTCTTCACCGCCGATAATGCCGAACACGCCGCATTCTTCATGCAGCTTGTCGTCACCTTCTGCACGATGGAAGGAGGCCGCGTCCTGTAAGGGATGGGTCAATTTCATGGATGTCCGCTATGTGGCCTGCCGCCGCACCCCAATGGCGATGTTGGGGTGCGATTACAAGGGCAGGTTGCGGGTTGTGGGCAGGTGCTTTGCACGTCCTGACGCAATTCGCGCGTCACCATGGATGGGTTAGCTAGTAATGTGGAAAATTGGTCGGGGAGAGAGGATTCGAACCTCCGGCCCCTGCCTCCCGAAGACAGTGCTCTACCAGGCTGAGCTACTCCCCGACCGGAACCCATGCGAAGCGCGTTGCTCCGCGAGGCAGAGGCGGCCCTATACGGACCGTCCCCACCTCTGGCAAGGAGGCTTTTACGCGATCACAAGTGCGCTGCGGCCATTGCAGACAGCGGGCCACGCTGCCATCAGGCTGGGCATGTGAACCTCTGGGGATAGTTCGACAATGCGGGTTCTGATTACTGGTGCAGCAGGTTTCATCGGTGCGGCCTTGTCCGAGTATTTGCTGGCGCGCGGCGACGCCGTGATCGGCATCGACAATTGTAACGATTATTACGATCCTGCCCTCAAGCACGCCCGCCTCGCCAGAGTGCGCGAGGGGGGAGGGGACTTCACTTTCCATCAGCTCGATTTTGCTGACATGGCTGCGCTCACCGCTGCGCTTGAAGGCGAGCAATTCGACGCCATCGTCCATCTCGGCGCGCAGGCCGGGGTGCGCTATTCGCTGGAGAACCCCGCCGCCTATATTCAGTCCAATCTGGTCGGCCACGCCAATATGCTGGAAATCGCACGCCACCGCGAAGTGGCGCATATGGTCTATGCCAGTTCCAGTTCGGTCTATGGCGGCAATGACAAGCTGCCGTTCAGCGTGGACGACCGCGCCGATCATCCCGTCAGCCTTTATGCCGCGACCAAGCGCGCGGATGAGATGTTGAGCGAGAGCTACGCCCATCTCTATCGCATCCCGCTCACCGGCCTGCGCTTCTTCACTGTCTATGGCCCGTGGGGGCGCCCTGACATGGCGATGTGGATTTTCACCGGCAAGATCCTGCGCGCAGAGCCGATACCGGTGTTCAACAAGGGTGAGATGTGGCGCGATTTCACTTTCATCGATGATATTATTGCGGGCGTTGTCGCTGCGCTTGATTCCCCACCGGCGGATGATGGCGCGGTGAAGGCAGGCGGATCAGCGAAGCCGCATGCGCTGTATAATATCGGCAATCACCGCTCGGAAAAGCTGATGCGCGTGATCGAATTGCTGGAGGAGGTTTGCGGCCAGAAAGCGCAGATCGACTGGCAACCGATGCAAAAGGGCGATGTGACGCGCACCTATGCCGATATCGAGGCGATCCAGCGCGACCTTGGATATCAGCCGACCACTTCAATCGACGAAGGCGTGCCGCGCTTCGTCGCGTGGTTCAGGGACTATCACAAGCTCTAAACAATGCAGGCTGCGGCCAGCTTGCGATCGATTTCCTGCAAAGCTGGGTCGGAAACGACGACAGGTTCCTTGGTGGTCGTGACACCGCCGTGGGTGACGATCAGCTCACTTGATGGCCGTCCGGTCAGCCGTGATTTCAGTTCACCGCGCCAGTCGCTGGATGTGCGGCGCGGCGGTAAACGAGCAGAGCCGGGATTGCGGGTGAGACCAAGTGCCTTGGCAAGCGCGCCCAGCATCGGCTCCGGATCCTTTGCCCCGCGTACCACATCGACAATGGTGTATTGCCCTATGGCGCTTTCGTAGAATTGCCGAATGACCTCTGCGACTGTGCGGCCGTCATCATAATAGCGATCTGTGCTGTCCGCGACGGCGTCTGCTGCCACATCGGGTGCGGAATAGCGGCGGTAGCTCGCCATCTGGTCCGCCAGCGGTCGGACAGGAGTGACCACTTCGACCCTCCTGTCGCCAGCGATCTCTTGCAGATGGTCTTGTAGGCTGCCTTCGAATGGCAATTCATGCGTTTTGACGATGAAATTGTGCCGCATTGTACTGGCAGGTGACCAATCGCCCTGATCGGGCTGAATCCGGTCAAGATTGTAATACAGCGTCTCGGCGCTTTCCCAGATATTGGGGCGCCACGAAAACTCGCGGAAATTCAGGCGCAGCAGGTCGATCAGGAAATGCGTGCCACTGCGGGGCAGCGAGCAGACCACGACCACTACGCCGCCTGTTTTGTCGGTCATCACAACTACCGCCTTTTGCCAATCTGGCAGCGCGCTAACAGAGCGCCTGCGAGCGGGCAAGCTACGCCACTGGCGCCTGTGTTCCGGCAGTGATAGCAAGGCGGCATGAGTGATTCAGCGCGCCATCAAGAATGGCAATATCTCGATCTGATGCGCCGCATCTGGGAACATGGTGACCAGCGGATGGACCGCACAGGCGTGGGTACGCGGTCTGTTTTCGGGACCATGCTGCGCTTTGACCTTGCTGATGACCGCGTGCCGCTGCTCACCACCAAGCGCGTCTACTGGAAAGCCGCCGCGCGCGAGATGCTGTGGTTTCTGACCGGCAATACCAACATTCGCCCGCTGCTGCGCGAAGGCGTGCGGATCTGGACGGATTGGCCGCTCAAAAAGTATCGGCAAGCGACGGGCGAGGATATTTCGCAAGAGGATTTTGAAACGCGGATTGTCGAGGATTCCGCGTTCGCGCACAATTGGGGCGATCTTGGCCCGGTTTATGGCAAGCAATGGGTCGATTGGCCGACCTATCAATATGGTGCAGACGGGAAATACGAAAAAGGCCCCGGCATCAATCAGGTGGCTGAGGTGGTGGAAAGCCTTAAGACCAATCCTGGCGGCCGCCGCCATATTATTGAGGGGTGGAACGTCGCGCAGCTCGACCAGATGGCCTTGCCGCCGTGTCACAAAACCTATCAGTTTCACGTTTCCAACTCCGGGCGAGGCGAGGGCGAAGATGCGCGGCTCAATTGCCTGCTTTATCAGCGCAGCTGCGATGTGGCCCTTGGCCTGCCGTTCAACCTGTTCGGTGCCGCGCTGCTAACGCGGATGGTGGCCGCGCAAACCGATTTGCAGCCCGGCGAGCTGATCTGGAGCGGCGGCGATACGCATCTCTATCTCAACCACACCGATCTGGTTGAAGCACAGTTGGAGCGGGAACCGGCAGGCGCGCCGCAGCTTGATCTGCTACGGCGTCCGGAGACGATTTTCGATTACCGTTTTGAGGATTTCGAGGTTCGCGATTACGAACCGCAAGGGGCGCTCAAGGCACCAGTAGCTGTGTGAAGGCTAGCTGATTGCGCCAGTGATTGACGGTTTCAAACGAAACTAATATAATTCCGAGCGGATATAATATTATTCCGCCACGCAGGACAGATCGGGAGAGCAGCATGGCTTCAGCCAAGGACGAGACGGGACGCAACCGCCCGCCGCTCGAACTGCATGTGCCCGAACCGCACTACCGGCCGGGCGACGCGGTGGATTTCAGTCATTTGGACATTACCCGGCCCGGCGCGCAGCCACGCCCGGATGAGGTATGCGAGGCGAAAGAAACCTATCCGCTATGCGATGATCTGATCCGCGTGCTGGGTGACGACAATCAGGCTCACGGCCCGTGGGACCCGCGTCTGGGTGCTGATTCGCTGCGCACAATGCTCCGCGAAATGGCTCTGGTGCGCGCTTTCGACAATCGCATGTACCGCGCCCAGCGGCAGGGCAAGACCAGCTTTTACATGAAGTGTAGGGGTGAGGAGGCGACCAGCGTGTGCGCCACCCATGCGCTTGCCGCCGATGACATGATTTTCCCGTCATACCGCCAACAGGGCTGCCTGATCGCGCGCGGGTATGAGCCGATTGAGATGATCAACCAGATCTACTCGAACAAGG
>DFBR01000194.1:6412-8518 GCA_002367375.1 Erythrobacter sp. UBA3075
AGCTTCTTCTCGATCAGCGGCAATCTGGCGACGCAGCTGCCGCAAGCGACCGGCTTTGCCATGGCGAGCGCCAGCAAGGGCGATTCGCGCATTGCGGCGACTTGGGTCGGTGAAGGCAGCACGGCGGAAGGCGATTTCCATTCCGCCATGACCTTCGCCACGGTCTATAACGCGCCGGTCATTTTCAATGTGATCAACAACCAATGGGCGATTTCCAGCTTCTCCGGTTTCGCCGGGGGTGAGCGGGCGACGTTCGCCGCGCGCGCCATTGGCTATGGCATTGCTGGTTTGCGGGTGGACGGCAACGATCCGCTGGCGGTCTATGCGGCCGAGCGCTGGGCTGCGGACCGTGCGCGCTCCAACAGCGGGCCGACGCTGATCGAGCATTTCACCTACCGTGCCGAGGGACATTCGACGTCGGATGACCCCAGCGCCTATCGCTCCGCCGATGAGCAGGCCGAATGGCCGCTCGGCGATCCCGTTAACCGGCTCAAGAACCACCTGATCGCTCTGGGCGAATGGGATGAGGAGCGGCAAGAAGCGCAGGACGCAGAGCTCGATACGATGGTCAAACAGGCGCAGAAGGATGCCGAGAAGAACGGCATTCTTGGTCACGGCCTGCATCATCCGTTCCACACCATGTTCGAAGATGTGTTCGAGGAATTGCCGTGGCATCTGGAAGAGCAGGCCGAACAGGCGATCCGCGAAAGACAGATCAAATTTCCTGAGGGGAGGCCCGGCTCGTGAGTACCGCAGTCGCCCAAGACACTTCGACCGCCAGCCACGATGCCGGTGAAACCAAGCACATGAACATGATCGAGGCGATCAATTCCGCACTCGACGTGATGCTTACCCGCGATCCCGATGTGACGCTTCTGGGCGAGGATATTGGCTATTTCGGCGGGGTCTTCCGCTGTACGGCGGGATTGCAGGAAAAGCACGGCAAGACCCGCGTGTTCGATACGCCGATTTCGGAATGCGGCATTATCGGCGTTGCAGTGGGGATGGGGGCCTATGGCCTGCGTCCCGTGCCCGAAATTCAATTCGCCGATTACATCTATCCCGGCCTTGACCAGCTTATCAGCGAAGCAGCGCGGCTGCGCTATCGCTCGGCAGCTGAATTTATCGCCCCGATGACAGTGCGCAGCCCCTTTGGTGGCGGCATTTTCGGCGGTCAGACGCACTCGCAAAGCCCGGAAGCTATTTTCACCCATGTCTCGGGCCTGAAAACGGTCATCCCGGCATCGCCTTACGATGCGAAGGGCCTGCTTATCAGCTGCATCGAAGACAATGATCCCACGATCTTCTTCGAGCCCAAGCGCATCTACAATGGCCCGTTTGACGGGTTTTACGACAAGCCCGCCAAGAGCTGGAAGGGCCGCGATGATGCGCAGGTGCCCGAAGGCTATTACAAGATCCCGCTCGGCAAGGCGCGCAAAGTCACCGAAGGCGATGCCATGACCATTCTGGCCTATGGCACGATGGTGCATGTCGCGCAGAGCGTGTGCGAGGCGAAGGGCGTGGAAGCCGAAATTCTCGACCTGCGCACGCTTGTCCCGCTCGATATCGAAGCGATCGAAGCATCGGTTGAACGCACTGGTCGCTGCCTGATCGTGCATGAGGCGACCCGCACATCGGGCTTTGGCGCTGAACTCAGCGCGCTGGTCACTGAACGCTGTTTCTACCACCTTGAAGCCCCGGTCGAACGCGTGACCGGCTTCGACACACCCTATCCGCACAGCCTCGAATGGGCCTATTTCCCCGGCCCTGTCCGCATCGGCGAGGCCATCGACAAGATTTTGGAGGCCTGAGGCCATGGCCAAATATACATTCCCCATGCCGGATATCGGCGAAGGCATGACCGAGGCCGAGATTGTCGGCTGGCACAAGAAAGTCGGCGACCGGGTCGAGGAAGACGAAGAATTCGTCGATATGATGACCGACAAGGCCACGATGCCGCTGGAAAGCCCAGTGACCGGCATTATTCTCGAAGTCGCCGGCGAAGTGGGCGATATGGTCGCCATCGGCAGCCCCTTGATTGTGGTTGAGGTCGAAGGCGAAGTGCCCGATGAAGCCGTGCAAGCAGACGAAGCGCCTGCGCCCAAG
>DFBR01000235.1:0-4731 GCA_002367375.1 Erythrobacter sp. UBA3075
CGCGAGGAGATCGAGGTGATCGCCCCCGCTATCGCACAACTTCGCACAGAGGGCATCGACGCCACCGGCCCGCATCCCGCCGATACGCTGTTCGCACCGCATAAACGCGGCAGCTATGATGCTGCCATCGCCATGTATCACGATCAGGCGCTGGTGCCGCTGAAAGCGCTCGACTTCGATGATGGGGTGAACGTCACGCTCGGCCTGCCCATCGTGCGCACCTCGCCCGATCACGGCACAGCGTTTGACATTGCGGGCCAAGGCATCGCGCGGCCCGATGCGATGATCGCAGCGCTTCGCATGGCGGGCGACATCGCCGCGCGGCGCGCTAATGGCTGAGCTTCCTCCCTTACGCGAAGTCATCAAGATGCACGGCCTGTCTGCCTCCAAGGCACTCGGCCAGAACTTCCTGTTTGATGAACAATTGCTCGACCGCATCGCTGCAATACCGGGTGATTTGCAGGACCGGGCCGTGCTCGAAATCGGGCCGGGACCGGGCGGCCTTACGCGCGCCCTGCTGCGCGCTGGCGCTCGCGTCACCGCCATCGAGCGGGACAATCGCTGCATCCCCGCACTCGCAGAATTGCAGGAGGCCTTCCCCGGCCAATTGCGCGTGGTGGAAGAGGATGCGCTGGCCGTGGATCATGGCGAGCTGATGGGCGAACCTTTCGCCGTGGTCGCCAACCTCCCCTACAATATTGGCACGTTGCTATTCACCCGCTGGCTCGCCGAAAATGCATGGCCGCCGCGCTGGACCAGCCTTACCCTGATGTTTCAGCAAGAAGTCGCCCGCCGCATAGTCGCAGCCCCCGGCTCAGGCGAATATGGCAGGCTTTCGGTACTCGCCCAATGGCGCAGCAAGGTGAAGCTGGCGATGAAGGTACACCGCAGTGCGTTCACGCCGCCGCCCAAGGTGATGAGCGCCATTGTCCATGTCGCGCCGGAAGAGGCTCCCACGGGCGTCAATATCCGCACGCTGGAGCGGTTGACCGAGGCCGCCTTTGGGCAAAGACGCAAGATGTTGCGGCAAAGTCTGAAAGGTCTTGAAGGCGGGTTGAGCGCGCTTGAAGCGGTCGGAGTGGAGCCAACGCGCCGCGCAGAAACGCTCAGCATCGACGAATTCGTCGCGCTAGCCCGTGCGATCGATCAGAGGATGAAATAGCTCGCTAGAAAATAGGCAGTGACGAACGCCAGCAGCATTCCGGTGGGAAAAGGTCGCCAAGCTTCACATCGAATGCGCTGCGACCGTCGCGCATCTTCGCAGGCAGCATCGCTGTCATGCGCGTATCGATACGAGATTTTTCACCGCCGGCTAGCATGGCTGTCAATTTTCCAAGGACGCTATGTGTTCGCGGTAGCGCAAAATCCTTATGCGCAAGTTAGGCTCCGAAGGTCAGCGCAGTACAACTGCCGCCATTTGACAGCGCGCGACTGCTCCTTAAGGACTTATGGCAATGACACAGCTTTCCGATACCGAAACCAGGCTGATCGAAGGTATCGATCAGAACCGAATGCTGGAGCGCACCCAAGGTTGGGCGGCGATTAATTCGGGCACGAACAATCTCGACGGGCTGGCTAAGGTTGCCGCTGAACTGGCTGAAGCCTTTACCAAGCTTCCGGGCGAAGTGACCTTGCGCGATCCTGCTTCTGTCACCGTGGTAGATGCAGCCGGGCGCGAGGTTGAAAAGCCGCACGGCCAGCATCTTGTGTGCTGTGTGCGGCCAGAGGCGCAGCGCCGCTTTCTTCTCACTGGCCACATGGACACCGTTTTCCCCGCCGATCACCCCTTTCAGAAGCAAGTCTGGCTGGACGATGAAACGCTGAATGGCCCCGGCACGGCGGACATGAAGGCGGGTCTCGCCATCATGCTGGAAGCCCTGACCGCACTCGAAACGAGCGATGCGGCGAGTGCTATTGGCTATGATGTGATGATCAATTCGGACGAGGAAACCGGCTCGCTTTCCTCTGCCGCGCTGATCGACCAGCTGGCGCGCGGGAAACACGCGGCCCTCACCTATGAACCCTCTGCCAAGCCCGATGGCACGCTGGCCCATGCGCGCGGGGGAAGCGGCAATTATTCGGTGACTTTCACCGGCAAGTCCGCCCATGCCGGGCGCAACCCGCAGGATGGCCGCAATGCGATTGTCGCTGCCGCCGATTGCACAGTCCGGTTGAAAGCGATGCAGCATGGCGATTTGCCGATCAATCCGGCGAAAATCGATGGCGGCGCGGCGAACAATGTGGTGCCCGACCATGCCGTGCTGCGTTTTAACATTCGCCCCAAATCGACCGAAGCGGCGGAGCGCTTCGCACATGATCTCAAGGCGCTGCTGAGCGAGCTTGAAGCCGCGCATGAGGTGTCGATCCATTGCCACGGCGGCATTTCGCGCCCGCCCAAGCCGGTTGATCCCACTGCGCAGAAACTGTTCGACCTTGTCCGCGACACTGGCGCTGCGCTGGGTCAGACCATCGGCTGGCAGAGTACTGGCGGGGTGTGTGACGGCAACAATATCGCGGCCAATCACGTGCCCGTTGTCGACACAATGGGCGTGCGCGGCGGCAAAATCCACTCGCCGGACGAATTCATGATCGTGCCTTCATTGACGGAGCGCGCGCAGCTATCGGCAGTGGTCCTTCACCGCCTCGCAACAGGAGAAAGCTTGTGAGTTTCGTGATGCGCGCCGCCAAGGCGCAGGACCTCCAGCCGCTGTATGAAATGGCCAAGCTGACGGGCGGAGGCTTCACCAATTTGCCGCCCGACCGCAATTCGCTGACTGCCAAGCTCGAAGGCTCCACCGCAGCGTTTGGACGCGAAGGTGACGAGATTGAGGGCGAGACTTTTGTGCTCGTGCTGGAAAATATCGAAACGGGTGATGTGCGCGGCACTTGCCAACTGTTCACCGCAGTCGGGCAGAACTGGCCATTTTATTCTTACCGTATCACCAAGCTGACCCAGCACTCGCAGGAGCTTGACCGCATTGTATCGGCAGAGCTGCTAAGTCTGGTCAATGATCTGGGCGGTTGCAGTGAAGTGGGCGGGTTGTTTCTCCATCCGGGCGAACGTGCGGGCGGTTTGGGCCTGCTGCTGGCGCGCAGCCGTTATCTCTTCATCGCCAGCCACCGGGAGCGATTTGGCGACCGTGTGCTGGCGGAGCTGCGCGGCATCATTGACGAACGCGGCGGATCGCCATTCTGGGACGCGATTGGCGGCAAGTTCTTCGGCATGAGCTTTCAGGAAGCGGATGAGTTTAATGCCATCCATGGCAACCAGTTCATCGCCGATCTGATGCCCAAACACCCGGTCTATATCGCCATGCTGGACGACGCCGCGCGCAAAGTTATCGGCCTGCCCCACCCCAGCGGCCGGGCCGCGATGCGGATGCTGGAGAATGAAGGTTTTGCCTACCAAGGCTACGTCGACATTTTTGACGGCGGGCCAACGATGCTCGCCGCAACCGACCGGGTACGCTCCATCGCTGATGCGCATCATGGTCCGGTCGAAGACATCACGCTCGAAAAGGGCGAGAAGGCGCTGATCGCTACGGGCCGGATGCAGGATTTCCGTTGCTGTTACGGCGCGCGTGAGTTGCGGGGCGATGGCATGGCCATTGATGCGCAGGCCGCTGATCTGCTGGGCGTGAGCAAGGGCGATCAGGTGTGGAGCATCTTGCGATGAGCCTGACCGAAATCAATTTTGACGGTGTGGTTGGCCCGAGCCACAATTACGCTGGTCTCAGCCTCGGAAATCTGGCGGCGACGAAGAATGCGGGCGCGATTTCCTATCCGCGCGCGGCTGCCTTGCAGGGCATTGCCAAGATGCGCGGCAATATGACGATGGGATTGGCGCAAGGCTTCTTCCTGCCGCTGCCCCGCCCCGATAAGGGCTGGCTGGAGACACTGGCCGCAGACGAGACGACTGATCCGGCGCTGGTCGCTGGTGCTTGGTCGGCCAGCTCGATGTGGACTGCCAATGCAGCCACCGTGTCCCCTGCGCCCGACACGGCAGACGGCAAGTGTCATCTCACAGTCGCTAATCTTGTCACCATGGCCCATCGCAGCCACGAATGGCCCGATACGCTGGCGCAATTGCGCCTCGCTTTCGCTGACGCCGACCATTTCACGGTGCATGACCCCGCGCCGCCTTGCTTCGGCGATGAGGGCGCGGCGAACCATATGCGCTTTGCCGGATCACATGGCGAGCCGGGGCTGGAAGTGTTCGTCTACGGGCGCAGTGGCGGCCCCTTCCCCGCGCGCCAGCACGAACAGGCCAGCCGCCTTGTCGCGCGAAAACACGGCCTTGACCCGCACCGCGTGTTGTTCGTGGAGCAGGCTCCCAAAGCGATTGCCACGGGCGCATTTCACAATGATGTCGTCGCGGTGGCGAATGAAGGCGTGCTCTTCACCCATGAACAGGCCTTCGCCGATCCCGCAGGCATCTACGCCGCAATCATGGCCAAGTGCGAGGGTGCGCAAGTGGTGGAAGTTCCCGCCGCCGCCGTCAGCTTGAAAGAGGCGGTCACCTCTTATCTGTTCAACGCGCAATTGCTTACCCCGCCCGATGGCTCGGGCATGACACTGGTGGTGCCGGAGGAATGCCGCGACAGCGCGCCGGTGTGGCGCTGGTTGCAGGAAATGCTCGCGGGCAATGGCCCTATCCGCAACGTGAAGGTCGTCGATGTGCGCCAATCCATGGCCAATGGCGGCGGCCCGGCCTGTCTGCGCCTTCGCGTG
>DFBR01000235.1:4797-6338 GCA_002367375.1 Erythrobacter sp. UBA3075
CGCAAGGCTCGCACCAAACTGCTGGAAGCATTGGAACTTTCCGAGCTTGTTTGAGTCTGGCACATCCGTTGTCGGTTTGCTTTACATCTCGCTTTGCCTTAACCATCGTGATGCGCAGTTATCCGTGCTTGGCACGGCATTTGCTGTGTAACGCGTTAAGAAAGGGTCCGAATGTTTCGCAAGATCAGCAGGCTGTTCATCATCAAGACGCGCTGGGAAGCGTATCTGATTATTTACGCGCTGGCCCTTGGCGCCACATCACGCGGCACCGCCTACATCCACGAATATCCCGGCTGGGGCGGCTACGCCCTGTTCCTCGCCTGCACTGGCGCGGTGTTTCTGGCGGGCGCGAAGATCCTCGACTGCCTGCGGTATGAGAAGATGGGGCGAGAAGCCGAGAAGGCTGCCATTGCTGAGTGATTGAATTGAAGGGTGGGGGTTTCTGTTGCTAGCTACCCGCGCAGCGATTTTGCGGAGCGAGGACCGTGATGCCTGCGGAGCCGCGATTCTCGCAATCAGAAGGAAAGGTGGGACGGTTCTGTTGCTAGGCCCGCCCCAAGCCCCCGGAATCCGTTCTGTTGCCCGGTCGGTCCAACCGCGCTTAAGCTTTGTAAATTCAGTCCGTTAGGACATCAAATTACGCAGCAATCGCGAGTGCTTCATTATCATTGGCACTTGTGTGTTTTGAGCGTTTAACGGGGGATCTCAGCCCGGGCGAAAACAGTGCCTTTCAACACACGTCGATCCTAGTTCGGCCCCGTCAGAATTCGCTGATTTCTCAGCGTTTTTGGTGGAGCCGCCGGGTACTGCCCCCGGGTCCGCTGTGCCTAGTGCACACCGCAATTTATCGCCATATCCCGCCGAAACGGGCAAAGCCTATATAGAGCATCGTATCTGAATATAAAGTGTAGCGTCATTGCGAGGAGCCCGAAGGGCGAAGCGGCAATCCATCTTCCGGCGTTGGAGTTGATCCGGACGGCAGGAGATGGATTGCTGCGCTGCGCTCGCAATGACGAAAAATTATGCTGGCTATTTCTTCAGCGCATCGCGGATTTCGGTCAGCAGCTCGATTTCGGTTGGGCCAGTATCTTCGGCCGCTTCCTCTTCCGGCTTATCGAACCGCGCCTGTGCCTTCTGGGCGTAACGCACGAGCATGAAGATGATGAAAGCGAGGATCACAAAGTTGATGACCGCAGTCACGAATGCGCCCCATGCCAGCACATTTGCGCCCGCTTCACGCGCGACTTCAAGGCTCATGCCCGGCTCGATCAGCTCAGCACCGCTCAGCACTGTGTATTTGGAGCTGAAATCGACATCGCCGAAAATTGCGCCGACAATCGGCATGATGACATCCGCGGTCAGCGAGGCGACGATCACGGCAAAAGCACCTGCGATGATGACCGCAACGGCCAGTTCCATCACATTGCCCTTGGCAATGAAATCCTTGAATTCTGTCAGCATTGTCCCGTAGCTCCCGTTTGGTTGTTTGTTTACTCCCTGCCAAAGGATTCTCCGGTCTGCAAGGCGGGCCAGCTTCCTTG
>DFBR01000193.1 GCA_002367375.1 Erythrobacter sp. UBA3075
AAAGATGCTGCGTATTGATCGGATGGCGGCGAAACGTACAAAGAGGACATGTTTCTTCGAACGAGCGGGCTAGGGCAGAAATTCCGGCTCTCTGTAGCGACAATCCGTGCTGAGCGGAGACCAATTACTGCATCGGCATCACCTGCAAATCGCGGAATTCCAGTACTTCGCAAGCATCCGGGTGTTTGTGGAGGCGAAAAATGGATACCATTGCGGCAAAGCAAATTTGGAGACGACCGTGTCCGGCATCGCATTTTGGATGATTCAGCTTCCCGGATGGACGCTGTTTGCCTACCTGTTGGTGGCTCAATGCACGGCGGCCATGAGCTATTCTTTGGGCGTAAGGATGGGAACGCAGGAACCGGCCAAGCATGTTACGGAAGTGGGCGTCGCCTTCTGGAAGGGGTACGCCGGTGCTGATCTTGTCTTTTACACACCACTTCTGGGTATCGCACTTGTCGGACACTTCCTGCAGACATCCTGGGCGGAAATCTCTCTTGCAGCAGCACTTGGTGTCACGGTCTATTGGCCTATTGCGTGCCTGTGGACTGTCAGAGCCGCCCGCAGTGCAAAAGGCTGGTATTTGCCCAAGGAGGCACAATATTGGGTGGTCCTTCCAATTATCGCCTTGTGGGGCACTGTCGGCTTGTTTCTGCTCTTGCTCGGTTCCTAATGGTGCCGTCATTTGCAGATAGCCAGTGTAATCCCACGTCCAAGGGCTCGCGTACGCGACGTCATTGTCGCACGATTTGATGGTATGAATTCGAGCCCGTAAAAACCGACAAAGCGTACTCAATCTGGTAAATTGGCAATATGACCGACACACAGATGATGAAGGCGGTAGCCTTCAACCGATACGGCCCACCGGAGACGCTTTCGCTTTGCGAGGAGCCTGTCCCGCGCCCGGCACCGAGTGAAATCCGGGTGCGGGTTATTGCGACGACGGTCAACCGCACCGACACCGCCACGCTTCGGGCGCATCCGTTTTTTGCGCGGGCGATGACAGGGCTTTTCCGCCCGACGATGCAGACGCTCGGCATGGATTTTGCCGGGATCGTCGATGATCTGGGCGACGGCGTGATCACTTTTCAGCCGGGCGACCGGGTCTTTGGCCTTTTGCCAGACAAATTCGGTGCCCATGCCGAGTATCTTTGCATGCCCGCCAACGGGGCGGTCGCCTGCATTCCCGGCGATCTCCCGTTCGACGAAGCGGTGGTCGGCGAAGGTGCATGGTATGCCAGCTCGACCGTCGGACTGCTTTCGGCAGGCCAAATGTGTTTGGTCTACGGCGCGTCCGGTGCCATCGGTACAGCTGCGGTTCAACTTGCAAAAGCACGAGGCGCAGAGGTGACGGCGGTCGTCGGAACACGGCACCTGGACCTTGCCAATCGGCTCGGCGCGGATAGGATTATCAACTATGAGGATGAAGACTTTACCGCGATTGGTGAAACTTATGATCTGGTTTTCGACGCCGTGGGCAAGACCTCCTGGTTCGCCTGTCGCAGGCTTTTGAACCAGAAAGGGATATTCGCCGCGACCGACCTTGGCCCCTTTTGGTCAAGTATCCTTCTGAGTATGTGGTTCGGTATTACGAGAAGCCGCCGCGTGCGTGTCCCATACCCCGAGGATGCGCCGGGGTTCGTCCGGCACCTCGCAGACCTGATGGCAGAAGGCCGGTTCAGGGGCGTATTTGATCGCAGTTATCCCTTGGAAGACATTGCCGAGGCTTTCCGATATGTGGAGACGGGGCAAAAGACCGGAATTGTCGTGATCGACGTTCAATAGCAGGGCACGGCGGCGGCCGAAGATCAAAGCCTGATAACCAATTTGCCTTTCACTTCGCCAAGGCCGGTACGCCGCAATGCCTCTGGTACTGACGACAGGGGCAACACGGCCTCCAGATACGGAGCGATTTTCCCGTCGACGGCCATTTGTGCGACCCGTTCGGTCAGTCTCCGGCCACTGGGAACCATCAGCATCCCGATAGATTTCTTCTGAAGACGAAAGCGCAGACCACCCAATATGAGTGTCAGCAAGACCCCCACGTTGCCGCCCAAGGCCCTGTATATGCCGCCGCGGGACAGAGCTGGTGCGATCTTGGCCGGGCCGCGCGTGGCGACCATGTCCAAAATCCGGTCCCATTGCTGGCCTGTTCGGGCAAAATCCTGCTCGCGGTAATCAATAACCTCATCGGCCCCCAAGGACCTCAGCCAATCGATCTTACTGGCGTTGTCCACAGCTGTGATATGCGCACCTGCCGCTTTCGCCAGTTGGAGCGCCATGGTTCCCGACCCGCCACCGGCCCCATTTATCAAAAGCGTATCGCCCGGTTCAAGTCCTTCGGTTCCCGCAATGGCGATGCCACCGGCCTGCGGCAGACACGCGGCGATCTCGTCAGAGAGGCCTTCGGGAACCCGGACCATCTCGGCGACGGACACACAGGCATATTGCGCAAACCCACCGCGCACCATGACAAGATCGCCCATGACCCTGTCGCCAATCGAGAACCCGGTGGTATTTGGGCCAAGCTTGTCGACGACGCCGACGATGTCCGACCCCAGAACCGGGTGCTTCGGTCGCATCAGACCACCCACGAGTCGTGCGTATAGCGGCGAGCCGATCAGATATTCCCAGTCTGAAAGGTTCACAGCACAGGCCAGAACCCCAACCCGGATCTGTGCCTTGCCGGGCTCTGGAACCGGGATATCGACAAGCCGAAGGTGGTTCGGCCCTCCATATCTTTCCTGAACGATGGCCTTCATCAATTCTCCTCCGCATCCGGCACTTCCGATGCGAAATGCCCGCAAGACCAGTTTGCGCCGGTTCATGCGCGCGCTCAATCCTCCATTTTGAAGGCCAGCATTCTTCTCCACAGCAAACAATCACAGCGAGCGCAGCAGACAACAACTTTGCGTGCTTGACGCGTTCCGCTGCGGACGTGATGTGCAGAAACCGGCTATTGGCGCGCGCGCAGCGAATTCACACTTTGTCCCGCATTTGAGACATTGGAACGCA
>DFBR01000153.1:0-5160 GCA_002367375.1 Erythrobacter sp. UBA3075
CTCACTGCCAGCGCGCCAGATCGGTGTGATCATCCGCGCGCGGTTCAATCCAGTGCCAACCCCCATTTGGTCCAGCACCGCTGCGCTTCTCACGCTTCCAGAACCAGCTCCTTGCCTTCAAATGATCCATGCAAAAATCAACCGCGTCGATGGCCCCGCGCCGGTGCTGCGCGCAAGCGGAGACGAGGACGATGGGCTCGCCCGGATGCATCACGCCGGTGCGATGAACCATCAACAGGCCCATCAGGCCGAAGCGCTGTGCAGCCAGCGACGCCAACTTCTTCATGCCGGGCCGGGTCATGAGTTCGTAATGGGTCAGTTCGAGCGCTTCGACGCCATTGCCTCCACGGACCTCGCCTACGAACGTGCAAACACCGCCAAGGCCGGGATGCGCATTGGTGAACGGCCCGACCAGCGCGCCGGGATTGAACGGCGTATCGAGCAGTTGCACGCTGATCGCCATCTCAGCCCCCGCTAACCGGCGGAAGAAGCGCGACTTCCGAACCTGCCAGGGCAGCAAGCGTGGTCTTGTCCGCCAGCACGTCTCCGTCGAGCGCGATTTTCACCCGCTCGCCTGAAATCTCGTCGGCAAGCGGCGTATCGCACAGCGCGAGCAGCCCGTCCCAGTCGAGCGGTGCGGCCACCTCGCGTGTGTCCTCGCCTGCAAGATCTGCGAGTTTGCCGAGGAAAATCAGCGTGACCACAATTACCCTCCGGTGACTGACATATGCCGTGGCTGCGCAGGTGCTGCGCCTTCAGCGATGGCGAAATGATGCCGCTCCGGCTTGATGCGCATGGCTTCATCCAGTGCAGCAGCGACATTGGCGCCCGGCGCATCGGAGCGCAATGCAGCGCGCAAATCGACCTTCTCTGCGCCGCCAAGGCAGGCATAGAGCTGGCCGGTCGCGGTCACCCGGATGCGGTTGCAACTCGCGCAGAAATTGTTGGTGAGCGGAGAGATGAATCCCAATCGTCCGCCAGTCTCGGCAACCCGCGCATAGCGCGCAGGCCCACCAGTGCTGTCGCCAATGTCGTGCAAGACGAAGCGTTCTTCCAGCCTGTCGCGCGCAGCGGGTAGCGGCAGGTAATGATCGACCCGCTCACCATCCACTTCGCCGAGCGGCATGACTTCGATGAGTGTCAAATCGTGGCCTTCGCCATGCGCCCATTCGACCAGACGGGGTATTTCATTCTCGTTGAGGCCCTTGAGCGCGACCGTGTTGATCTTGACCTGCAATCCGGCATCCTTGGCAGCGGCAATGCCGTCCAGCACCTGTGCCAGTCGGTCGCGGCGGGTGAGCCGTTCGAATAGCGCAGCATCCAGTGTGTCGATGCTGACATTCACCCGGCGCACGCCTGCATCGAACAGCGGCTGCGCATATTCGGCCAATTGCGTGCCATTGGTGGTCAGCGTCAGTTCGTCCAGCCCATCGCCCAGCTTGCGCCCGAGTGCCCGCACCAAGTCGATTACATCGCGCCGTACCAGCGGTTCCCCTCCGGTCAGGCGGATTTTGGTCACGCCGCGTGCGATGAACTCCAGCGCCAGCTGATACAGCTCCTCGAGGCTAAGCACTTCGGCCTTGGGCAGAAATTGCATCCGCTCGGGCATGCAATAGGCGCAGCGCAGGTCGCAGCGGTCGGTTACCGACAGCCGCAGATAGGAAATGCGCCGGTTGAATGTGTCAGTGAGAGGAGGAACCTTGACCATTGCTTGCACTGTGACAAGGGCGCGTCCGCGCGTCTAGGCCAGAGTGAAAACCTGACCAGTCACGCCCTCTGCACGTTTCAGAAATGCGCTCGTTGGCCAAAGCGCGTCTCCCTCGTCCCCTACAATCGCGTTTACCCGTTTCGGCGAGGCCTCGCGAGCAAGTTCCTGAATCGCTGCCAGCCGCCACGCAGCATGTGTGTGATCGGCCGCTGAGAACCAGACAACAAGCTCAGAAACTTCCGCCAATGTATCGCGAATTAGCGGCACGATTTCGACGTGGAAATGAGTAGATGCATCAAGCGGCTCGGCGGGAAGCTTCCGAGCTCTGATGAAGGTCAACTCGCTCACTTGCGCTCGCGCGTCAGCGTGATGCCGATCTGCTCATTCGCTTCGCTTAGCGCCAGCTTGACGATCTTCACCTGCACCTGTTCGATCCGCGTATCCTGCAGGAACAGGGTTTCGCACACATGGTCCGCCACGGCCTCAATCAGCTTGTAATGGCGATCGCCCAATCCATCGGAACAGGCGAACTTCAAATCCATGTAGTTCTTGCTTTCCTCGAGCGGCGTATCCGCCTCGTAGAAAGGTCTGGCCTTCAACTTCGCGCGCACGGTGAAGCGCAGCGGCTGCGGCTTTCCGGTTTCCTCGGAATAGATGCCAGTGTGCACATCATGCTCGAAATCGGCGAGCTCAAGATAAAGGCTGTCTGCCATGGTCGGCGGGCTTTGGCAGCGAGCGCCCCAATTGGCAAGCTGGAGCGAAAGGAGGTCTCGCGCGTATATGTTGACGTGCAGGGGTGCTTGCGAGCATTGCCAACGCAAGAACCAATAGGGAGCAGCTCGTGAACGCAACGCCCGAGACGAATACCACCGCAGAAGCCACGTCCAAAAGAGCACGCGCCGCAGCAAAGGCCGCCAAATGGATCGGCAATTTCGTGCTTGGCGGCGCGCTGATTGCCATTGTTATCGTGCTGGTCGCAGCAACGCTCGCACGCTTTGACATCATCGACAAGCTGGCTGGCTTTGCGCCGTTTTACCTTGCGGTGAACCCGGCGCGGGCGCTGGCGATCATCGGCCTGATCGGTCTTGGCTTCGCCCTGTGGCGCAAGACCGGACATATTGCGAAACTGGCGCTGGGCTTTGCCCTCTCCGCCGCATTGCTCGTCGCGCAATATACGATGCTGATCCTGCCCGCTGGCGAAGTTCCACCGATCCACGACATCACCACCGACCTGAACGACTTGCCGCAGTTTACGACGCTCGATGTCGAGCCCGTCAGCACTGGACCATTCACGCAGGAAGAATGGCGCGCTTATCACGAGGAAGCCTATGGTGACATTCGCCCCATGGTGATCGACAAGCCACCAGTCGAAGTGCTCGCCAATGCGCGCGCTCTGGCAGAGACACGCGGTTGGGAAATCGCTTCCGCCGATCCAGAAGCGGGCACGCTGGAGGCCACGGCAACCGCAGGTTACGTGCGCTTTTATGATGACGTGGTGGTCGAAGTGACCCCGGTTGAAGATGGCAGCACACGCGTCGATATGCGCTCGGTCAGCCGCGTCGGTGTGAGCGATGTCGGCTACAACGCAGCGCGGATCAGGGCCTTCCTGACCGATCTGCGCGGTATGGATTAATCGCTGCGCCATCGCGCAAAGATGGCGGTGGGCAGCAGCCTACCGCCCTCGCCTTCCTCGCGCACCGCCAGCTCTCCGCATTCGACGGTGCCGGGCAGGTCCGCAAAGGCATCTGCCACCAGCCCGCCAATCGCCAGCGCGCTCATGCGCACAGCGTAAACGGTGAGGAACAGGAAGCGGCTGTCACCATCGAGTAGTTGACGGCAATCGGCTATTAGTCCGGGCAGGCTTTCTTCCAGCCGCCACGTCTCGTTCTTCGGGCCGCGACCGAATTTTGGCGGATCGAGAATGATCCCGTCATAGCGGTTCTCCCGCCGCACTTCGCGCGCGGTAAATTTTGCTGCGTCGTCGATGAGCCAGCGGATGGGCCGCTCTTCCATGCCGGACAAAGCCGCATTGTCACGCGCCTGCGCCACGGATTTCTTGCTCGCATCGACATGGGTGACACGGCCATGACGGCTCAGTGCCAGTGAGCCAACACCGGTATAGCCGAACAGATTGAGCGTTTCATATCCGCCCCCTTGCGGGAGGGGGACCGCTGCAGGCGGTGGAGGGGCACTGTCGGAGCTTGCCCCTCCACCATGCTGCGCATGGTCCCCCTCCCCATTTTGGGGAGGATCACTAAGCCGCTCTCTCATCCAGTCCCACACCGGAGCCATGTCGGGAAAGAAACCGAGATGGCGGAAGGGCGTGCACTGCGCGGTAAAGCGCGCTTCATTCCACGCCATTTCCCAGCCCGATTCCGGCACATCGCCGGTGAAATGCCAGCGCCCGCCCCCATCTTCATCACTGCCGGGAATGAATTCGCCATGCGCCTGCCATTCAGCCTCGCTCAGGCGCGGTGCCCACATGGCTTGCGGTTCGGGGCGGATGAAGCGGTATGGGCCATAACGTTCAAGCTTGCGGCCATCGCCGCTGTCGATCAGTCCGTAATCAGCCCAGGCAGAGCCTTCCATCACGAGTGGCGAGGCGGCGAGCTTTGCCATCAGCTGCTCTGGGTCGCGCGCTGCGCCACGTATTCGCTCACCGCATCATAGGTGCCGGGCAGGCTGTCATAGCGCTCTTCACGCTCGAACAGATCACCCACGCGCGCGGGCAATTCGGGCACAGTGCCGGTGGCACGTTTAACCGCGTCGGGGAATTTGGCCGGATGGGCTGTGGCCAGCGTGACAATCGGCGTTTCTGCATCGATCTGCGCTGCGCGCGCCGCGTGCAGGCCGATGGCGGTGTGCGGGTCGATGATCTCGCCATAGCGGTCTGCGGCATAGGCCATCGCGCGGGTCATGTCCTCTGGCGTAGCGCGCGCGCTGGTAAAGCTGGCAGCCGCCCCTTCGCGCTGGCTGTTGCTGAGCTGCATGGTCTTGCTCGCTTCAAATTCGCGCATCTGCTCGGCCATGGCAGAGCCATTGCGGCCACCCACATCGAACAGCAGGCGCTCGAAATTGGAACTGACCTGTATATCCATGCTCGGCGCGTCGGTGGGGGTCACGCTGCCTGCCGAATAATCGCCGCTGGAAAGCGCGCGATGGAGGATGTCGTTAACGTTCGTGGCAACGATCAACCGCTCGATCGGCAAGCCCATGCGCGCCGCAACATAGCCAGCGAACACATCGCCGAAATTGCCCGTTGGCACCGAGAAAGCGACCTTGCGCTGCGGCGCGCCCAATTGCAGCGCGGCGGCGAAGTAATAGACGACCTGCGCCATCAACCGCGCCCAATTGATCGAATTGACCGCGGTGATGCGGTATTTGCCCGTCATTGCGGCATCGGTGAACATGCGTTTGACCATGGCCTGGGCATCGTCAAAACTGCCGTCGAT
>DFBR01000153.1:5205-9089 GCA_002367375.1 Erythrobacter sp. UBA3075
CCTGCCGGATGGAGCATGAAGATATCCACGCGCTCTCGTCCCGCAACGGCATCAATCGCGGCGCTACCTGTATCGCCGCTGGTCGCACCAACGATTGTCAGGTGGTCATCGCTCTTGCGGAGAAAATGCTCGAACAGGCGGCCGAGCAATTGCAGCGCGACATCCTTGAACGCGAGCGTGGGGCCGTGGAACAGCTCGAGCAACCAATGCTGCTGGTCGAATTGGGTGAGCGGCGTGACAGCATCATGCGCGAAGGTTCCATAGGCCGCGTTGCACAGCCCGCGCAGCTCATCCTCACTCAGCGATCCGGCAGTGAATGGCGCCATGATCCGCACCGCCAGCTCGGCATAGGGAAGGCCCGCCATCGCGGCGATCTCATCAGCGGAAAAGCGCGGCCAGCTTTCGGGAATATACAGCCCGCCATCCGGCGCGAGGCCGGCCAGCGTAACGCCTTCGAAATCGAGCCCAGAATCTGCATTGGCTGCGCCGCCACGGGTAGAGACATATTTCATGACCGCGCGGGTTAGATGGATGGCACGCTCTCGGCAAGCACTAGGCGCAGCGCATTTCAATCACCTTTTGAAAGGCGCTCTTGCTGCTCACGATAATGTTCGGGCGACTTCCATCCACGTGGGTCTGCGCCAAACCGATTGGGCCCTATTGTCGGAGGTAACACGAGTAGCGTCACCAAGCCGGCAATTGCAACGAGACTAGCTACACCGGAAACTAGCGGCAGCACGCTCAATCCGAAAAGCGCCGCAACTAATGCCAACATATACCATCCCGGATGGTTTGCATCCTGCAGTCGCCGGTAGCAGAGCGAGGCAAATGCCACATCGAATGCCATTTTGAGCGCGGTCAGCATCCAAGGTTCGCTGCCCCAAAACCTTGGTGTTGAGCGCGTTCCCAAATCCAGCGTCAAAGACAAGCCGCCTGAAAGAAAATACAACGCCGCAATGAAAGCGATGTTCAGCGCGATGATCGCAAAAATGAAATCACCACGGCCCAATCTTGATCCCCACCACATCTTCAAGGCTCAATTGCCCTCCCGCCAGCGGCGGCGAATGGCGAGCCAGTAGATCACCAGCGCGGTGAGCGCGAAGAAGAACCATTGGCCCGCGTAGGCGAGGTGATTGTTGGGCATGTCGTTAGGATCGGGGCGGGCCAGCGGTTGCAAGTCTGCCTGCGCCTCTTCCGCGATCAGGATATAGCTTTGCTCTCCCCCCGGACCGATCAGCCCGCTGATCACGCCGCCGTCCCAATCGGGCTGTGCGGGATTGCGTGACCAGCCAATGCCGACTTCGACAAGCTCGCCACCCGACGCCGCGCCGCAGGTCACATAGTGGCCATAACCCGATTGCCCATTCCGATTGCGCGCAGAGATTCCGCGCCAGGCGCCGGGAGCATCGCAAGAGTATCTCGCCGGACGGAATAGTGCCTCCTCAATATCTACATTGAGCGGAAGCGTGAGAGGCGCACTTGATTGCGCCGCGCGCCCATACTGCGCGATCAGCGCTGCTTTCTCATCCGAGCGCCCCAACTGCCACACGCCCAGCGCCACCATGATTGCGGCAGCGGCCAGCACCACAACAGTCGGGATGATCGGGATCTTGCGGGCACTCATGAGAGGTCACTTCCATCATGCCGGTGCTCTTCAGCCCCGCGTCGATACTCGCTCACCAGCAGCCACGCCTTCGTCAGCCGCAAGCCGCCGATGACGCCTGCGATAGTGAGCGGCACCCACAGTAGCGCATGGACCCACCACGGCGGCTCCACGCTCAGTTGCAGCCAAAGCGCTAGCGCAACCACAATCGCGCCCACCACCATGGTCAGAAATGCCGCCGGGCCATCACCGACATTGAACCTTGCGTAATCCAGACCGCAGGCGGAGCATTTGTCAGCAAATTTGATCCAGCCATCGAACAGCGTCCGCGCGCCGCATCTTGGGCACATAGCGAAAAGGGCAGCCTCACCTATGGCGGGCTGCCCTTTCGTTTCGGGCGAATTGTCGCTCACCGATATGCCTTAATGGACTTCAGCACCCCAGCCACCCCAGACATAGACGGAGATGAAAAGGAACAACCACACAACGTCAACGAAGTGCCAGTACCACGCAGCCGCTTCAAAACCGAAGTGCTGGCGCGGGGTGAAGTGGCCCTTGTAAACGCGGAACTGGCATACGGCCAGAAAGATGGTGCCGATCAGCACGTGGAAGCCGTGGAAGCCGGTCGCCATGTAGAATGCGCTCGAATAATTCACACCGCCAAAGCCGAAACTCGCATGGCTGTATTCATAGGCCTGGATCGCGGAGAACAGCACGCCCAGCGCGATCGTCAGCCACAGACCCTTCTTCAGCCCTTCACGGTCGCCATTGATCAGGCAGTGGTGTGCCCAAGTCACCGTAGTACCCGAACACAGCAGGATGATTGTGTTGAGCAGCGGCAGGGCGAAAGGATCGAGCACGTCGATGCCTTCGGGCGGGAAGCTCAAAAGCGCCGCCGCGCCGTCCTGTCCGACCACGTTCTGCCAACTACCGTCGCCCAAATACTCAATGGGCTGCGGGAACAGCGCAAAGTCGAACCAACTCCAGAACCACCCAACGAAGAACATCACCTCCGAAGCGATGAACAGGATCATGCCGTACCGCATGTGGAGCTGCACAACCGGCGTATGATCGCCGCGCTCTGCTTCGTTCACGATCTTGCTGAACCAGCCGAAGAACGTCGCGATCAGGCCAGCAACGCCGAGCCCCAGAACGATGCGCCAGCCTTCGCCGAAAAAGTCCGCATGCATCAGCATCACCAGGCCACTTGCGGAGGTCAGCGCAGAAAGCGCGCCGATCAGCGGCCAGATGTCGGGATCGAGAATGTGATAATCGTGGTTCTTGGCGCCGGCCATAATTTAGTCCTGATCCTTGATGTCTTGCCTCAGCCCTTAATGCCCACGCGCACGCGGGTCCAGAGCCTTAGCTGTCTTGTTCTGTCTGTTCGTCGTTTTCAATCGCGCGGTGGAAAGTATAGCTGAGCGTAATCTGCTCTACATCCTGCATATTCTCGTCGTCCAGCACAGCCGGGTCCACGAAATAGAGCACGGGCATGCGGATTTCTTGGCCGGGTTGCAGCGTCTGTTCGGTAAAGCAGAAGCACTGGATCTTGTTGAAATAGCGGCCCGCCTGCTCCGGCTCGACATTGAATGTCGCCGTCCCGGTGATCGGTTCATCGGAATTGTTACGGGCGATATAGGTTGCCATGTCGCGCTGGCCGATGGACACGGTGTCGGTCACCTGCGTCGGGCGAAAGTCCCATGGCATATCGCGCGCGGTGTTGGCGTCGAACCGAATCGAGAAGCTCCTGCCGCCCGCGCTCGCTGCCATACGCTCAGCCGCCGAAGCCTCTGCTTCACTGGCGACCTGCGTAGTCCCGCCAAAGCCCGTCGCCCGGCAGAACAGATCATACAGCGGCACAGCGGCATAGCCGAGGCCGAGCATGGCGAGCGCTGCACCAAATGCCAGCAGCATGGTGCGGCGATTGCGATCATCCAGCGTTGCAGTGGTCATTGTTCACCTATGCGGACAATGGTTATTGCGTAAAACAGCACGACAAAGCCCAGCAGGACCAAGCCGATCACGAGATTGCGGGCCTTACGACGGCGCTTGAATTCTTCTTCTTCCTGCGGCGTCATGCGAAAATTCCCATATTGGCGACCACGCGGTCCAGCACCAAGGCGCCGAACAGCACGAAGAGATAGAGGATGGAAAAAGCGAACAGCTTCTTCTCTGGCTTCATCGGATCATTTTCGACTGCACGGCGCAAGCCGACAGGCACGGTAAGCGCGAGAAATATGGTCGACAGCACGAGCGCCGAAATTCCGTAGATCGCTCCGGT
>DFBR01000153.1:9164-10773 GCA_002367375.1 Erythrobacter sp. UBA3075
GCATAATCAGGCTTCACCCACAGGGCGAGCGCCCAGAAATGCGGCGGTGTCCACATGAAGATGATCGCGAACAGCAGCACCGGCATCAGCGTGATCTCACCAGTCACCGCGATCCAGCCAATCAGCGGTGGAAATGCTCCGGCAGCGCCGCCGATGACGATGTTCTGCGGCGTGCGCGGTTTGAGCCACATGGTATAGATCACGACGTAGAAGAAGATGCTGAAGGCCAGCAAGCCGGCGGCGAGCCAGTGGACCGCGAGGCCCATCACCATAATCGAAGCGCCTGACAGAAGCAGGCCAAAATCGCGTGCATCATCGCGCCGCATCAATTCCCTTGGCAACGGGCGCTGCGCGGTGCGCTTCATCTTGGCATCGATATCAGCTTCCCACCACTGGTTGAGCGCGCCCGCGCCTCCAGCGGCCAGCGCAATACACAAAATGGCCGTGAAACCGATGACGGGGTGGATGTTGCCGGGGGCAGCCAGCAGGCCGCACAGCGCGGTAAACACCACCAGACGCATGACCTTGGGCTTGGTCAGCGCAAAGAAATCGCGCCAGTCCGCAATCATGCCAGATACAGGCGAGGAGGTGATCGGCGCGGCCACGGGGCTCACGGCGATGGCAGTCTCATCGACTTCACTGGCGTTCGGGGCGGTAATGGCAGTCATAATCCTGTCTTTGTACGAAGGGGCGCTTCCGTTCCCGGCGCGCCCCTCCCTTGTTCGTGTCTCAGGCGAGAGGCGGGCCGTCAGGCGGTCGCCGGCTTCGCGCTGATGTGATCGTCGGCATTGTGATGATCTTCAATCACCGGCAGCGTTTCAAACTGGTGGAACGGCGGCGGGCTGGAAAGGCTCCATTCCAACGTCGTTGCACCTTCACCCCAGTAATTCCCTTCGGCGCGCCTTCCGGCGAACAGCGCGTATCCAATGTTCGCGAAGAAGATCACCATCGAACCGGCCATGATGACGTAGCCGTAGCTGGAGAACTGGTTCCAGTATTCGAACGCCGCAGTGTAATCAGGATAGCGCCGTGCCATGCCCTGCAAGCCAAGGAAGTGCTGCGGGAAGAAGATCACGTTCACACCGATGAAGAACAGCCAGAAATGCACATGGCTGAGGAATTCGGAGTGCCAGCGGCCGCTCATCTTCGGGAACCAATAATAGAAGCCCGCGAAGAGTGAGAACACAGCGCCCATCGACAGCACGTAGTGGAAGTGAGCCACCACGTAATAGGTGTCGTGCAGATTGTCGTCGATACCGCCGTTGGCCAGCACAACGCCGGTCACGCCGCCGACAGTGAACAGGAAGATGAAGCCCATCGCCCACACCATCGGTGACTTGAACTCGATAGAGCCGCCCCACATGGTAGCAATCCAGCTGAAGATCTTGATGCCTGTTGGCACTGCAATCACCATCGTCGCCGCAGTGAAATACATCTTCGTATTTACGTCGAGGCCGACGGTATACATGTGGTGCGCCCACACGATGAAGCCAACGACGCCGATTGCAACCATGGCGTAGGCCATGCCGAGATAGCCGAACACCGGCTTGCGGCTGAACGTCGCCACGATCTGGCTGATCATGCCGAAGCCAGGCAGAATCATGATGTA
>DFBR01000153.1:10970-18654 GCA_002367375.1 Erythrobacter sp. UBA3075
GTGATGAAGTTGGTCGCACCAAGGATCGAGCCTGCGCCCGCAAGGTGGAGCGAGAATATCGCGAAATCGACCGCTGGCCCGACCGAGCCGCTCGTCGAAAGCGGGGCATAGACGGTCCAGCCGGTGCCGGCTCCCATACCCACACCGCCGGGCACGAACAAGGAGAAGAGCAAGGAGAGGAAGCCCGCGACGGTCAGCCAAAAGCTGATGTTGTTCATGCGCGGAAAAGCCATATCCGGCGCGCCGATCATCAGCGGGACGAACCAATTGCCAAAGCCGCCGATCATGGCGGGCATGACCATAAAGAACACCATGATCAGGCCGTGCGCCGTAATAAGCACATTCCACATATGACCTTGCTGATCGAAGGACGATCCATCGCCGCCCATGAAGTTCACGACCTGGCCCATGATTTGGAGGCCCGGCTCTGCCAATTCCCAGCGCATCAGGCCAGAAATGGCGCCGCCTATGATACCCGCGACAATCGCGAAGATCAGATAAAGCGTGCCGATGTCTTTGTGGTTGGTCGACATGAACCAGCGAGCGAAGAAGCCGGGCTTGTGATCACCGTGATCATGCGCGGCGTGGTCTTCGTGGTGGGCGTCGAAACCTTCAGCGGTGGTGGCCATAATATCGTGGACCTTGTTTTCTATATTCGTCGTTCAAAAAAATCAGGCGGCAGCGTTTCAGGCAGCTTCAGCCTCGGCGGCCTCGGCTTCGTCGACACCGGCATCGTCACCAGCTTCAGCGGCATCCTCGGCAGATGCGGCATCTTCCGCCGCAGCAGAGGCTTCTTCCGCCTCGATCTGAGCGCGAGTCATGCCGCCGGGCTGCATCGCCACCCAGGCGTTGTAATCTTCCATGCTGCGCGCCTCGATGGCGATTGGCATGTAGCCATGGCGCGCGCCGCACAATTCCATGCACTGGCCGTAATAGATGCCTTCCTCTTCAATCGTGAGGATCTTCTCATTGATGCGGCCAGGCACCGCGTCCAGCTTGAACCAGAGCGAGGGAATGCCGAAAGAGTGGATCACATCCGAGCCGAATGTTTGCAGGCGGATCGGCACACCGACCGGCACAACCATGCGGTTGTCCACGGCGAGCTGGTGCGGTTCACCGGCATCCAGCGCTTCGCTTTCATCCAGCATGTTCGAAATCACTTCGAAGCCGCCATTGTCGACATATTCATAGCCCCAATACCATTGGTAGCCATTGGCCTTGATGGTGATCGCGTCTTCGGGCGGAGACTGATATTGCTTGGCCAGCAGGCTGATCGAAGGCACCGCGATCACGACAAGGATCAGCACGGGGATCACCGTCCAGACAATTTCAATCAGCGTGTTGTGGCTGGTTTTGGACGGCACCTGATTGGCGGATCTGCGATAGCGGGCAACTACCCACAACAGCAGACCGAGCACAAAAAGGCTGATAACGACGATAATCGGCATCAGGATCGCATCGTGCATCCACAGCGCATATTCACCGTTGGCCGTATACTGATCCTGAAAGGTCATGGACGCGAGCATGTCTTCTTCTGATGAAGTCGGCTGCCCGAGAATGCGGTCCGGACCGAAATGTTCAAAGCCACCAGCCTCTTCGAGGACTGCTTCACCCTCGGCAACGCTTCCGGCCTCGACCTCAGCAGCATCGACCGTGGACGCTGGTTCAGAAATTTCCTGCGCTGCTGCACCTGCCGGCACGATAGCTACCGTAAAGGCCGCGAGCAGCATGGTCAGGAAGTTGAGCTTGTTGCGGGCGATTTCGCCGAAATTCATAGTTTCGATGCTTTCCGTTTTTACAACCCGGACACACTGCCCGGCAGCCACAACAGGCTGAGTCTGGCGCGCATATACCCACGCTTGCCCGATGCCTCAACCGCATCTAGGGACTTTTTTCGACAGGGTCCATGCATCCCTTGGTCCCTGAACTGTTCGTAACGCGAAAGGCTTAGCCCGATTGGCCATGACACAGGACGAAGTGCTCGACGAATTTCGCCATAGCGGAGCCTTGCTTGAAGGCCATTTCAAGCTCTCTTCAGGCCGCCACAGCGGGCATTACCTGCAATGCGCGCGGGTTTTGATGAACCCGCACCGCGCCGCACGGCTTGCCGAAGCATTGGCAGAACGCATTCCCGGCGACATCCTTGATTCGCTCGATGCAGTTATCAGTCCGGCGATGGGCGGCATCATCATCGGCCACGAAATGGGCCGCACACTGAACCTTGATGCAATGTTCCTCGAACGGCCCGAAGGCACCTTCCACCTGCGTCGGGGCTTCGCTCTGGAGCCGGGTGCAAAAGTGCTGATGGTGGAAGATGTCGTCACCACTGGCCTCTCCAGCCGCGAGGCGATTGAAGCGGTGGGGCGCGAAGGCGGCGAAGTGCTGGCCGAAGTTGCATTGGTCGATCGCTCCAACGGCACCGCAGACCTCGGCGTGCCGTTCTTCCCGCTGATCGACATCGATTTCCCGACCTATGCCGCAGGCGAAGTGCCGGAAGCGCTGGCCGCGATCCCGATCACCAAGCCGGGGAGCCGGACATAGAGCCATGAGCAAATACCTCCGCCTTGGTGTGAATATCGATCACGTCGCCACCATTCGTAATGCGCGCGGCGGCGATCATCCCGATCCGGTGCGCGCGGCGCAGATCGTGGCGGCGTGCGGGGGTGACGGCATCACAGCACATTTGCGCGAAGATCGCCGCCATATCCGCGATGAAGACTTGCGCCGCATTCAAGAGGCGACCGACCTGCCGCTCAATCTTGAGATGGCCGCGACTGACGAGATGCTCGCCATCGCCCTCGCCCACCAGCCGCACGCCGCCTGTATCGTGCCGGAAAAGCGCGAGGAGCGCACAACCGAAGGCGGATTGGATGCGGCAGGACAGCACAACCACCTCCAGCCTATCATCTCGCAGCTGAAACATGCAGGCATTCGCGTCTCACTGTTTATCGAAGCGAGCGAGCGCCAACTCGACAGCGCGCTGCAAATGGGCGTGCCGGTGGTGGAATTTCACACAGGCGAATATGCGCACGCTATGCTGGACGGCGATCAGGAGCGCATCTCACGCGAATTGAAGCGCATTGCCGACATGGCCGCGCTCGCCGCGAAAAACGGCATCGAGCCGCATGCCGGGCATGGACTTACGTATGACAACGTCCAGCCCATCGCCGCCATCCCGCAACTCGCTGAGCTGAATATCGGGCATTATCTTATCGGCGAGGCTATTTTCGACGGGTTGGAGCCAGCCGTGCTCAAGATGCGCGAATTGATGGATNNAAAGGCATCCGCCATTGCTGCGGTTCCGGCCCGACTCCCCCGCCCAACCACCCGATATTCTGAATGGAAACCCTATCGGGTGGTTGGGCGGGGGAGTCGGGCTGGTGCCGAGCTGCCACGGATGTGGCAGCGCACCGGCGCAAGCCGGAGGGCATTATGATCATCGGCCTCGGATCAGACCTGTGCAATATCGAACGGATCCAGAATTCGCTCGACCGGTGGGGTGATCGCTTCAAGCAGCGCAGCTTCACCGATATCGAGAACGCCAAGGCCGCGCGTCGCCCGCACACGCAGGCGGGCACCTATGCCAAAAGGTTCGCCGCCAAGGAGGCGTTCTCCAAGGCAGTTGGCACCGGCTTCAAGCGCGGCGTGTTCATGAAGGACATTGGCGTAGTCAACGCGCCCAGCGGAGCGCCGACTTTGGCGCTCACCGGCGGCGCGGCGGCGCGGGTGGAGGAACTGACGCCGCACGGGCATAGTATCACCATTCATCTCACCCTCACCGATGATCACCCATGGGCACAGGCCTTCGTGATTTTGGAAGCCCACCCGAAAGCCTGACCCAGCGTAATGAGCGCCGACGACACAAAAAAGCCTGAAAAGATTAACTGGTTCGCAGAGATACGCGGACTGGCGCTGATGCTGCTCGCCGTGCTGGCTTTCCACACTTTCATCGCCAAGCCGTTCTATATCCCGAGCGCCAGCATGGTGCCGAATATGCTGGTGGGCGACCGGCTGATCGTCAGCAAATATCCCTATGGCTGGAGCTGGGTTTCGGCGAGCTTCCACGTCTTCCCGCGCAGCGACACACGCATCGCGCCTGGCACGCCCGAATATGGCGATATCGTTATTGCCGTGCCGCCAGGTAGTGATGAGGATTACATCAAGCGCGTTGTCGCTCTGCCCGGTGACACAATTGCCATGGTCGACGGCCAGATCATCCTCAATGGCGAGCCGGTGCCGCAGGATATGGAGCCGCCCGTGCGCCTGCCTGCGGACAACGACAATTCGTGCCTTAGCGGCAACGGGATCGCGCATCCATGCCTCGACAATTTTGAGCCTTATCGCGTTACACTGGAAGACGGCACGCAGGTGTTCGAGCCGCCAACTTACCGCGAGACGCTGCCCAATGGGGCGAGCTATCTCATTATCGACCACGTGGACGGACAATTTCTCGACAATATGGAGCCGGTTCTGGTGCCTGAAGGCCACGTCTTCCTGATGGGCGACAATCGCGATCATTCCGCCGACAGCCGTGCCGAAGTGTTCAACCGCGGCCTTGGTGGTCCGGTCCCGCTCAGCAATGTCGGCGGGCGAGCAGAATTTATCACCTTCTCTCTCGATGGCAGCGCCACCTACAATCCACTTTCTTGGTGGGGGGCCTTGCGCGAAGGGCGCGCGTGGGACAGCCTGCGCCCTGAATTGCGCGGGGAGGCGGCACCATGAGCGAAGCGGACAACACCACCGGCAATGATGGCAGCGATGACCTGGGCGCCAGTCCTGCGCGCATCTCCACTCCGGAATTGCGCCGCGAAGCCGCCCGTGCATTCGTCTGGGTGGCGGTTGTCGGGATGGCAGTTCTGGCAGTCCATATTTCGCAAAGCCTGCTGGTGATCTTCGGAGCGATGGTCCTGGCCACCATGATCGATGGCGGATCACGCCTGCTCGGCCGCGCCTTGCCCATCGCCCGTGTCTGGCGACTGTCCATCGTACTGCTTGGAGTTGTCGGCTTTGTCGTCTGGTTGGGATATTTCGCCGGATCGCAGATTTCGCAGCAGGCCGCGCAATTCCCCGAGATTGTGAGCGGGCAACTCGCGACGACGATTGATTGGCTGCGCGAAAAGGGTTTCGCGATCAGTCAGGAAAATGTGCAATCGATGATCAACCAGCTGGCAAGCGGAGTCGGGACGGTAACCCGTGCGATTGGCGGTGTCTTTGGCGGGCTGGCCACGCTGCTACTGATCGCCATTATCGGCATCTACCTCGCAGTTGAACCGCGCCTATATGAGCGCGGCGTCGCGTGGATGTTGCCACGCGGGCGCCGCACCGAATTCTACACGACCGTAACACAGATGGGTCACACCATGCGGCGACTGATGGCCGGACGCCTCGTCGGAATGGTGTTCGAAGGCATCTTCACCTATTTTATGCTCGTGGGATACGGGGTGGTCACCGGCGATGTGATCCCAATGGCCGTACTACTGGCGATTCTGACGGGGTTGCTGGCCTTTGTGCCCAATATCGGTGCGTTAATATCGGGCGTATTGATGGTGCTGGTGGGTTTTTCTGGCGGCATGGAGATGGGCATCTACACCATCTTCGTCTATTTTCTGGTGCAGAATATCGATGGCTATATCGTCATTCCGATGATCGCGCGTAAGACTGTGGACCTGGCCCCTGCGCTGGTCCTTGGAATGCAGCTGACCATGGGCATATTGTTCGGTATCCTTGGCCTGTTCCTGGCTGATCCACTGCTGGCGATGATTAAGGTGGCGTTGGAACACCGGGCCAAGTCGAAAGATGCCGAAGATGCGGCCGAGCTGACAGCCGATTCCGCCAAAGCCGGACCATTGGAGAAAACCGCTGCGTAAGTTCCTCTACACAATTGTTTTTCTTATCATTTTGGTGACAGCAGCGCTGTTCACTCTGCGCCTGTTCAGTGACGAGCTGACCGAAATTGCTTTCGTCCCCGATAGTGAATTCGTCGAGCAGGACCCACTCGCCAGCAACACCTATCAGGACCCGGACATGTGGTTCAGCCGCCCCGGTAAGGGCGTGGCCAACGATCCGGCCCGCTGGCAACCCGCTTTTGCGCAAGCCGAGCCTGCCCAGCCACGCCGCGGGAGCGCGCAGGCGGCAGAGGCTGAGCCGAGACCCGCACCTGCCCCGGCAATTGCCGTTGCTGAAAGCCCGCCGCGCTTTGCCGTCTTCTTCGTCCATCCGACCAGCTATTTCGACGCTCGCCAGTGGAACGCCTCGCTCGATGACGAAGAATCGCAGAACCGCGCGCGGCTGATGGTGCGCGGGCTTGGCAGTGCCTTCAATCAGGCCAGCGAGATCTGGGTGCCACGCTATCGTCAGGCGACCTTCGGCGCGTTTCTGACGGACATGCCGGAGGCAACGCAGGCCCTGCAAGCAGCCTATGCCGACATCGAACAGGCTTTCGACTTCTTCCTCGATTCGATCCCGGCAGATACGCCTATCGTGCTCGCCGGGCACAGTCAGGGCGGCTATCACGTCACCCGTCTGCTGGAGGAACGCATTGCGGGGACACTGCTGCAATCGCGCATTGCCATGGCCTATCCCATTGGCTGGCCGATCAGCATCGAACATGATTTGCCAACGCTCGGCATGCCTGCCTGCGCGACGCCCGATCAATCTGCCTGCATCGTAACCTGGGCCAGTTTTGCCGAACCGGCCGATCCCGGTCAGTTCTTCCGCCGCTATGCCGCCATTCCCGGCAATGACGGAGAATCGCGCGGGGACAGCCCGATCCTGTGCGTCAATCCGATCACCGGAATGCTGGGCGGCGAAGCGCCGGAAAATGCCAATCTGGGCACGCTGGTACCAAATGATGACCTGACTGCCGGAGAGCTGGTCCCGAGCGCAGTCCCTGCGCGCTGCCGCGACGATGGCCTGCTGATGATCGGCAATCCGCCAGAGCTTGGCCCCTATGTCCTGCCGGGCAACAATTACCACGTCTATGACATTCCGCTGTTCTGGAAGAACCTGCAACGCGATGTCGTGCAGCGCGTGGGTGCATGGCAACAGGCTCAATCGCAGGCCCAGTCATAGGCACTCTTGTCACAGAAGACGCCGCCACTTTCCGCGATGCGCTGCCCGATGGTGGCGTTTTGCTGGGGTTGGACCTTGGCACCAAGACCATCGGCACGGCGCTGTGCGATGCCGGGTGGAGCTTTGCCACCGCAGGCAAGACCATCTCCAAGGGCAAATTCGCGCGCGATAAGGCCGCGTTGGAGGCGCTGTGCAAGGAGCGCAAAGTGTCCGGTTTCGTGATCGGCCTGCCGCTCAATATGGACGGAACTTCAGGCGCGCGCGCGCAGGCGAGCCGCAGCTTTGCTCGCAATTTGACGGCGTTGGAACTGCCGGTGCTGTTGTGGGACGAACGCTGGTCCACCACGTCAGCAGAGCGTGACCTGATTGCGCAGGATTTTAGCCGTGCGAAACGCGCCGAGCGTATCGATAGCCACGCCGCAGCAGTGATTCTGCAAGGCGCGATAGATCGGCTGGCAGGCGGAATTCTCTAGGCCGCAGCCAATTCTCGCCGCCGCTGAGATGCTTCCGTTGAGACGAGCCTGCTGCCCACGTCTTCCGCACGGCGCCACAATTCATCAGCCTCAGCCTCGCCAAGCACTCCAGCCTGTGCATCCAATGCCACCAGCCGCAT
>DFBR01000204.1 GCA_002367375.1 Erythrobacter sp. UBA3075
GGTGATATCCGCGCGATTGAAACCACGCTGGTTCATGGCATCCGCCAGCAGGGCGATCCGGAAACGCGGCAAAGCCAGATGCCTGCCTATGAAGGCATTCTGACAAACGATCAGGTCGGAGACGTGGTTGATCATGTCCTGTCGCTCAGCGATCTGTCCGAACCCAATGCTGCAGGTGCAGATCTATACGAGCAGAATTGCGCCTTGTGTCATGGACCCGGCGGTCTTGGCGATAGAGCCTTGGGTGCGCCCAATCTGGCCGACGCGGTCTGGTTGCGCGGCAATAGCCGACAAGCTGTTACGCAGCAGATCCTCAACCCGCGCATGGGCATGATGCCCAAGTGGGAAGGGCGGCTTGATCCGGTGACCATCCAGATGCTGGCGGCTTATGTTCATTCACTCGGGGGCGGGGAAGAATTTGTTGAGGTCGCCGCTGACCCTGAGGTGGAGGTCGATGAACAGCCCTGAGCATCCCCAGTCCGACAAGCTCTATGAGGCGGTAAAGACGGTCCATAACAAGCGGATCGATGGGCTATTCCGGCGCTTCAAATGGTTTGTGATGATCGTCACGCTGGCGATCTACTACGTCACCCCCTGGCTCCGCTGGGATCGTGGGCCTTATGCTCCTGATCAGGCGGTGCTGGTCGATCTCGCCAATCGCCGCTTCTACATGTTCGGCATCGAGATCTGGCCGCACGAGTTTTACTTCGTGGCTGGCCTGCTGATCATGGCGGGCATCGGGTTGTTCCTCGTTACCAGCGCGGTAGGGCGTGCATGGTGCGGCTATGCTTGCCCGCAGACGGTGTGGACCGATTTGTTCCAGCACGTTGACCGGTTCATCGATGGTGACCGCAATGCGCGCATCCGGCTGGAGAACGCTCCGTGGACATGGGGCAAGGTGGTTCGGCGCGGCGTGAAATGGGCGATCTACCTGCTTGTTGCTTTCGCCACTGGCGGTGCATGGATCCTCTATTTTGCCGATGCGCCCACGCTGTTTCGCGACTTCTTCGCGCTCGAAGCTGCGCCCGTCGCTTACGTCACGGTGGCCGTGTTGACGCTGGCTACTTTCACGCTGGGCGGATTTATGCGCGAACAGGTGTGCATTTACATGTGCCCGTGGCCGCGCATCCAGTCTGCGATGCTGGACGAAAAATCGCTCATCGTCACGTATAAGGACTGGCGCGGTGAACAGCGTGGCAGTGTCAAGAAAGCGCAGAAAGAGCCGGAGAAATTCGGTGACTGCATCGATTGTATGCAATGCGTACAGGTCTGCCCGACCGGCATCGACATTCGTGAAGGTCCGCAGATCGGCTGTATCACCTGCGCCCTGTGCATCGATGCCTGTGACAAGGTGATGGCCGATATCGGTCGCCCGCGCGGCTTGATTGACTATGCCACGCTGGAGGATTGTAAGGCAGAGGCTGCGGGCGAGGAGCCCAAGCCTGTGTGGAAGACGCTGATGCATCCGCGCACGCTGGTCTATTTGGGCATCTGGAGCGCCATCGGCCTTGGCCTGCTGTTTGCTCTTGGCACGCGAACGCATACGGACCTGACCGTATCGCCCGATCGCAATCCGCCATTCATGCTGATGAGTGATGGCTCGGTCCGCAATGCTTACACCCTGCGGCTGCGCAATATGGAAAGCCGCCCGCGCGAGATGGAAGTCGCTATCGCGGGATTGGAAGGCGGCGTTTTCTGGACTGGCACGATCGGGCGGGACGATGCTGCGACACGGCAGGTCTTCACCGTACCTGCCGATGCGACCCTGCCGGTGCGCGCCTATGTCATCGTGCCGCGCGGTACGGTGGCCAGCGACTTCACCTTTACCGTCACATCGCTCGACGAACAGCGTGAGCAGGATACGGTTGAAACGGGCTTCACCTCCCCTGGAGATGAATGATGCCGCGCAAGTTCACCGGTTATCACATGACGGCCATTTTGGTGGCCTTCTTCGGGACGGTAGCGGCGGTGAATTTCACCATGGCGCACCGGGCGACTTCGACTTTTGGCGGGATGGTCGTCGAAAATTCCTACGTCGCCAGTCAGAATTTCAACGATTGGCTGGAAGATGCCGAAGCGCAGGAACAGCTTGGCTGGGAAGTGGTCAGTACCTGGCGCGAAGATGGCCGCTTGCTGGTGCAGGCAATTGGTCCATCGGAGGCCGCCAGCCTGCGCGCAGAAGCGCGTCATCCGCTGGGTGGTGATGATCCGCGAAGTCTCTCTTTTGAGCGTCTGCAAGACGGCAGTTTCCTGACGCGTGAGACGCTGGAAAGCGGTCGCTGGCTGGTGCGGCTCGAACTTACTGACGGTGCCGACATATGGCGGCGTGAGGATCAGTTCTGATGGCCGAAGCGCGCGCGCCTGTGGCGGAGCCCGCGCGCACTTTGCTTGCGGTTCCGGGGATGCATTGCGCGGGCTGCATGAGCAAGGTGGAACGCGCCTTGACGCAGGTGTCCGGCGTTTCCTCGGCGCGAGTTAATCTGACGGCGCGAACAGTCACAGTTGAACATGATGATGCGCTGCAAACCCGGACGCTGATGCAGGCGCTCGACGGGGTCGGCTTTGAATCGCAACCCCGGCGGGACCTCTCCGCCCGTGCTCCCTCAGCGGTCAAACCATTGCTCGCACCGCTGGCGGTCGCGGCCTTTGCAGCGATGAATGTCATGCTGCTGTCGGTCAGCGTCTGGTCGGGCGCGGATGGATCGACGCGCGAGATGTTCCACTGGCTTTCCGCCGTGATCGCGCTGCCTGCAATTGCCTTCGCCGGGCGCCCCTTCTTTACCTCTGCCTGGCGTGTGCTGAAGCACGGCAAAACGAATATGGATGTGCCGATTTCCATCGGCGTCATCGTGGCAACTGGCCTCAGCCTGTATGAGGTCGCCACGGCGGGCCAGCACGCCTGGTTTGATGGCGCCTTGATGCTGCTGACATTCCTGCTGGCAGGCCGGGTTCTCGATGCGATGATGCGTGACCGCGCGCGCGCCGGGGTCGATGCTTTGCTCAGCCAAGCGGCCCAGGGCGCAACGGTGGTGCATGATGATGGCACGGTGGCATGGCTTGAGGCGGGCCAGCTGGAACAGGGCATGGTCATGCGCGTCGCTGCGGGCGAAAGGCTTGCTGCCGACGGGGACATCGTCGCTGGCACCAGCCGCTTCGACCAGTCAATCCTGACTGGTGAAAGCGCTCCGGTCAGCGCCGGGGCGGGCGGGAAAGCGCTTGCTGGAATGCTGAACCTTTCTGCGCCGGTGGATGTGCGCATCAGCCATGCAGGTTACGATACAACGCTGGCAGAAATCGCTCGGCTGATGGAAGCGAGCACGCAGAACCGCAGCCGCTATGTCCGCATCGCCGACCGGGCTGCGCGGCTCTATGCGCCGGCAGTTCATTCGCTCGCGGCGCTTACCGTAATCGGCTGGATGGTGGCAGGCGCGAGCCTGTATGAGGCGCTGGTGATTGGCGTTGCCGTCCTCATCATCACCTGCCCCTGTGCGCTTGGCCTTGCCGTGCCGGTGGCGCAAGTGGTGGCCAGCGGATCGCTGATGCGCGCCGGGATCATGGTCAAAGACGGTTCTGCCTTGGAGAGACTTGCCGGGGTGGATCGCGCTTTGCTCGACAAGACCGGTACGCTGACAATGGGCCGACCCGTGCCCGATGAAGCAGCACTGGGCTCGCTTGACGAAGAGGAACGATGCATTGCGCTCGCATTGGCATCGAACAGCAATCACCCTCTGTCACGCGGGTTGGCCAAAGCGCTGGCGGCGATGGGAACCGAAGCCGCGCCGATTGACACGATCACAGAACGGCCCGGCATCGGTGTCTTTGCCCGGTGGCAGGGACGCGATGTTGCGCTGCGCCGACCGGAGGGCGGCAGTGGTTCTGCGGTCGCTCTGACCATTGGCGATACGCCGGTTCGTCTCATTCCATTTGCCGATGC
>DFBR01000059.1 GCA_002367375.1 Erythrobacter sp. UBA3075
GGACAAAACCGAAATGGCAGGGGTAATCATGGAATCGCCGTAAAACAGCGCGGTCGCGAAAACCCCCAGCAGCACGATCAGCCACCCGTAATTGCTCTTGCCGATGCTGCGGGAAAGCAGCGCCACCAGCGCCAGACTTCCGCCCTGCCCGTTATTATCTGCACGCATCAGGATGGTGACATATTGGATCGCCACCACCAACGTCATCGACCAGAAGATCAGACTGACCACGCCCAGAATATGCATATCGTCGATTGGCAGGGGGTGTGGCCCGACAAAGGTTTCGCGGAACGCGTAAAGCGGACTCGTGCCGATATCGCCGAAGACGATGCCAATGGCACCGGCTGCCAGCTTCAACTTGGCCGAATCGCGATCCTGTGTGGCTGCGCTCATATGGATTTGGGGCCCATTTCGCTTACTCGCCCTACGACGAAGCGGGCGCGATAGCAGCGCATAACCGGCCTAGCAACAATGTCCGACGCACGATTGGCTACTCGCCTGCTTCAGCTGGAGAGGCGCTCTGCTCCGCAGTGGGATCGCTCGCCGCTCCCAACATCGCATCAAGCCGCCGCAAGCGTTCTTCCAGCCCGGCCCTGCCAGCGGCATTTTCAGGTGCGTTGGCCAGCGCCTCTGCCCAGATACCGCGCGCTTCCATATAACGTCCCTGCCGGATCAGCGCGACGCCGAGGAAATAGCCCGGCCCAGGATGCTCAGGGGCCAGCGTGGCCGCCTGACGGTAGGCGTAGAGCGCAGGTGCAGTCAGCGCGCCATCGGCATGTTCGACCAGAGTATTGCCCAGCGCCAACCACGCCTCGAAATCGCGCGGGTTTTGTTGCGTGATCCCGTTCAGGAACTCAGCCGCATCCGAAAATCGTCCCATGCGCGCCATGCCATCGGCAGTGACAAGCAAATTGGCGCGGCTGCGCTCTCTATCCGCGATAAACTCACGCCGCTGCGCGACAATGTCAAAATCACTCTGTTGGCGGCCGGTTTCGGCAGATTTGGGCGCGGAGGGCAAATCTGGACTGGCCTGCCAGGCATAGCCGGCGAGACCAAAGGCAAGCGCAGCGGCAAAGCTGGACCACAGCGCACGATCAAGCCGGAAGGCAAAGGCCGCGATGGCAAAGACGATCAGCGCCAGGAGCGCGACGAGCAGCCAGATCATGTCGCCGCCTCGCCCTTGCGGCCAAGACGCCGCCACATCACCAACCCGGCCAGCAGCAACAGCACCACTGGCACTGCAAACAGCGGCCATGTCGTCGTGCTGATCTGCGGATCATAGCTGATATAATCACCGTAGCGCGAAATCAGATAGGCGCGCACTTCATCAGGGTGTTCTCCTGCGGCAATCCGCACGCGAACCTGATGCCGCATATCGCCTGCAACAGGAGCATCGCTGTCAGCGATCGACTGGCTCTGGCATTGCAGGCAGCGCAGCGTCTCCATCAATTCGCGCGCTACGGCTTCCTGCTGCGGATCATCAAGCTGCGTATAGGCGTAGGGTGCCGGCGGCATCGTTGATTGTGCAATCAGCGTGACAGGCATCGCCAGCACCGCAATCGCCAGAACCATCGAAGATAGGTAGCGGCCCAGCCGGTTCATGATCCGCTCCCCGCGCGTTGCAATTCCTGTAACAGGATCGGCACATCCCGCTCCGTTATGACGCCGATGTGCTGATAGGCAATGCGACCGCTGCCATCGATTACAAATGTTTCGGGGACGCCAGAAGCGCCTAGCGCAAATTGTATCTCGGAAATGTCATCGCGCCCGATGCGGGTAAAGGGATTGCCGTAAATTTCCAGAAAGCGCGCAACGTCTTGCGGCTGGTCACGCAGAGCAATCGCATGGATCGTCGCACCTGCGCGTTCCAGCGCTTCAAGCTGCGGCGCCTCTACGCGGCAAGGGATGCACCAGCTACCGAACAGGTTGAGCAATTGTGGTTCGCCATTCGCGAAATCAGTAGAGGCAAGGCCGGGCCTGCCTTCGAATGCAGGTTCCAAATCGAATTGCGGCAATGGCTCGCCAATCATCGCGCTGCGGACAGAATCATCTTTGGGCTGGGTGAGCTGATAGGCGAACAGGCCGAACAGGCCCGCTGCCAGCACAACGATAATCCAAAGGGTGATGCGCAGCTGTCTCATGCGGTTGGCACCGTCTCTGAAGCATCATCGAGATCCTCGTCATCGAAGCCTTCGGCAGCTTGCCGACGGCGGCGCAGATCACCCACCACGCGCCCGACCAGCGCCAGACCGCCGCCCAATGCAATCAGCAATCCGCCATACCAGATGAAGGTCACGAACGGCTTCCACCACAGACGCAGTTGCCAGCGGCCATCCTCTGCCTGATTGCCGACCGCGACATAGAGCTGACCGTTCCAGCGGGTGAGCAGCGCCACCTCGCTTGTTTCCATCTGCGGAGTCCAGAAATTGCGCGATTGCGGGTGCGCCTCAAGCTCTGGCCCGCCATTGTAGGAGAGCAACATATTGGCCTGCATCGCCGTCCAGTTCGGCCCGGCGACGGCCTTCACACTGTCGAGCCGCCCGGTCCACGGCCCTACTTCGACGACATCCCCCACGCTGGTCGCGACCAGCCGCTCCTGCTGGAAAGCCGTGTCCGCCGCCATGCCGAACAAAGCGACTGCGATGCCAAAATGGGCGATACACATGCCCCAGATCGCCAGCGGCGTGCGGTGCAATGCGCGCTTGAACAGCGGCGCAAAGCTGGCAACCGCCAGTCCGGCGGCGAACGCCAGTCCAAGCATGGACAGGATGCTGATATCATTGACGATGGCAACGCGGATCAGCACGGTTATCACAATCGCCGCAACCAGTGCCACAGGCTTGATAATGCGCGAAAATTCATCTCTACGCCAACGCAGTAGCGGGCCAACCATCAGCACGACCATCATCGGCAGAAAGAAGATCGCGCTGACCGGATTGAAATAGGGCGGGCCAACCGACACGCGCACGTCAAATGCCTCGGTCAGCAGCGGATAGAGCGTGCCAAGCAGCACGATACCCAGAATGGCAGACAGGCCGATATTGTTCACCACCAGCGCGCCTTCGCGGCTGACCAAATTGAACCGCTCACCCTCCGAAATCGTATGGGCGCGCAAGGCAAAAATCACCAGCGCGCCGCCAATATACAGTGCCAACAGGGCGAGGATAAAGCTGCCCCGCTCCGGATCGACGGCAAAGGCGTGAACGCTGGTCAAGATGCCTGATCGCACGAGGAAAGTGCCGAGCATACTCATCGAAAAAGCGATCACGCCCAGCATGATTGTCCAGGTGCGCAAGGCATCGCGCGCCGCCAGCACGCTGACCGAATGCAGCAACGCAGTCGCCGCGAGCCACGGCATCAGGCTGGCATTTTCTACCGGGTCCCAGAACCACCAGCCACCCCAGCCCAGCTCGTAATAGGCCCAGTATGATCCGGCGGTGATGCCGATGGTGAGGAAAATCCACGCGCCCAGCACCCATGGACGCATCACGCGGGCAAATTCGGGCGTCACATTGCGCGTAAGCAGCGCCGCAACGGCAAAGCTGAACGCGACCGACAGGCCGACATAGCCGATGTAAAGCGTGGGCGGATGGAAGGCGAGACCGATATCCTGCAACAGTGGATTGAGGCCATTGCCCTCTGCGGGCACTTCCGCGAGCCGCTCAAACGGGTTCGAGCTGAGCAGCAGGAATGCGTAGAAGCCCAGCCCTACGAAAGCCTGCGCGCACAAGGTCGCCATCATGGTGCGTTCGGGCAGGCGGCGCTCGATCAGGGCAATCAACCCGCCAGCCATCGCCATTACTGTAACCCACAGCAGCATAGAGCCTTCGTGATTGCCCCATGCGCCCGACAGCTTGAAGATAAAGGGCTTCATCGAATGCGAATTGACCGCAACCAGCCGCACCGAGAGATCGGTTATCGCAAACACATAGAGCAGCGCGAGGAAGGCCACAGCACACAGCACCGCCTGCAAGGTCGCTGCCGGGCGCGCCAGCGCCGCAAGCTCAGCCTTGCCATCCGCAGCACGTGCGCCAGCGAAACCGGCGAGCAATTGCAGCGCGGCGAGCGCGGCGGCAAGCCATAGGGCAGCGAGACCAATTTCTGCAATCACTCAACCGTATCCTGAAGTTCCTCACGCATTTGCGCGGTCGTCATGCCTTCCAATTCGCGCGGCGTGTAGTTCTCGTCATGCTTGGCGAGCAGTCGGTCGGCGACGAAGGTTCCGTCCGCATCCATGCGGCCATCTGCCACCACGCCAGAGCCTTCGACAAACAGCGCGGGCCGAATGCCATTGAAGGTGACGGGAACACGCGCCTGCCCATCATGGACGACAAATTCTACTGTCACCCCATCCGCCTGCATCGCGATCGAGCCGTTCTCCACCATGCCGCCAAGGCGGATGGCTTGCCCCGGCGCGGGAGGATCGGCCGCGATTTCTGCAGGAACGTAGAAATAGCTCGCCTGATCACGCAGGGCGTAGATCGCGAGCAGAGTCGCTCCGATCAGCGCGGCCAGCGCGATCAGCAGTAACGCCAGCCGCTGGTGTTTGGGTTTGATACGCGTGCTCATTTGCCTTTGGCCCTATCCCGCCGTGCCTCGGCAGCTTTCATGGCGAACCAGCTCTGCGCCACCAAGGCAAGTGTGCCGATCACGCTCAAGCCATAGGCGGCATAGACGAACAGCATCTGGTCGGGCGATTCTGTCACGACACCGATCCTTCGGCCTGCACATCCGCATTCATCTCGGCTTTTTGGGCCATGCGCCGCAAACGCGCTTCGGCCTGAGTATCGGCGAGAATGATGCGCATCCGCGCCAGCACCACGCCGCCAAAAAGAAGTGAAAAACCGACCACCGCAGCGAGGAGGGGCCACAGGAAAACCGGGTCGATCGCGCTGCCGCCGGTCGTGATGCTGGGCGGTTGGTGAAGCGAATTCCACCAAACGACCGAACGGTTGATAATCGGCACATTGATCGCGCCCACCAAACCGAAAATCGCCGCAATACGGCTCGACTGCCCTTCTCGCGCCAAGGAAGACGACAGCGCGATATAGCCGAAATAGAGAAACAGCAGCACCAGCATACTCGTCAATCGGCCGTCCCACACCCACCAGGTGCCCCAGGTTGGGCGGCCCCAGATGGAACCCGTTGCAAGGCAAATCGCGGCAAACATCGCTCCGGGGACAGCCGCCGCGCGTGCGGCAATGGCGGCAAGCGGGTGACGCCAGACAAGCTCCACAAAGCTCGCAATGGCAATCGCGGTCCAGCCGCCCATTCCCAGCCAGGCAGTGGGAACGTGAATGAACAGGATGCGCACCGTATCGCCCATCAGCCGGTCAGGCGGCGCCTGCGTAAAGCCCCATAGCAGGGCCGCGCCGGTGACAACCAGCCCGCTCACCAGCAGGAGCGGGGTGAGCCACTTCGCGATCCGTAAGAATCGGGCGGGATTGGCGTAAATATGCATCGTCAGATCAGGGCAATTAGCTGGCGTAACCTTTGGCAGGTGGCACGGCGGGCGACAAGCCTTCGCTTAGGTCCAGTGACCGGTAATCGCAGCGCACCGGATTACCCGCGTCCGATCAGTTCCTTCGCCATCGCATCGGCAACTTCATTGGACGGGCGCGTTTCCGCCCCACTGGCATCCCAGATCGCCTGCAAGCGACCGGGAATCTGCGCGATTCGCTGGCGCACTTCGTTGATATCGCAAGGCTCGCCCTTCTGGCGGCACAGATATTCCAAGCTGACATTTATGATGCCGCCAGCATTGATGACGTAATCGGGCGCGTAGAGAATGCCGCGCTCATACAGCAGCTTGCCATGCTCGGGCCGCGCGAGCTGGTTGTTCGCGCCGCCCGCGACGATAGCGCAATCGAGCCGGGCAATGCCTTCATCGTCCAGAATTGCGCCCAGTGCATTGGGACTGAAGACATCGCATTGCGTGCCAATCACGAGATCGGATTCGACCGCCTCTCCGCCGACTTCGCGGGCCAGTTCCTGCGCCCGGCGCGCGTCGATATCGGACACAACCAGATCGGCCCCATCCTTCGCGAGCAGCCGCGCAACGCCGCCGCCGACAGAACCGCACCCCTGCACTGCGACGCGCACGCCTTGCATCGAATCCTTGCCCAGCTTGTGCGCCACCGCAGCCTTGATGCCGAGATAAATACCCATGGCGGTAAATGGCCCGGGATCGCCGCCCGCATCACCCTCTTCAGCTGGAAGACCGCAAACATGCGAAGTGCGCTTCGCCACAGCCACCATGTCCGCCACAGTCGCGCCGACATCTTCTGCCGTCACATAGCGTCCGCCCATGCCCTCAACCGCATCACCAAAGGCGGCGAGCATTTCAGGCGTTTTGGTGCCGTTTTTGTCGAGCAGCACAACAGCTTTGCCGCCACCAATAGGCAGGCCAGCCATAGCGTTCTTGAAGCTCATCCCGCGTGACAGGCGCAGCGCATCGCGCATGGCGCCAGAAGCTTCCGCATAATGCCAGAAACGCGTGCCACCCGCAGCAGGGCCAAGATGTGTCGAATGCAGGGCGATAATCGCAGTCAGGCCGGATGCGCGGTCATGCACAACTTCGACGCGTTCATGCTCGTCCCAATCGGGTTCGGTCCACAATGCCGACATAACAGCCCTGCCCTCATAAAAACTGTCGACAGCATGCTGGAGGAAATGGGGCGATCGAGGGGTCTTGAACCCCCGACCTCCGGTACCACAAACCGGCGCTCTAACCAACTGAGCTACGATCGCCACACCAACAGCAACACATGCCAAGATGCGCGGCTGTAGGGACCTGCGCCTGCCGGTCAAGCGGCTTGCGGCGCGGGAGCGAGCCAATTGCACAAGCAAGCCAAGTTGCAAAGCAAAAAGTGCGCACACGCCCCTTCTGCGAAAGATTGTTACGCGGCCCCTTTTTTTGGGTCGCCGCGCGTTCTATCAAATGGCTCATGTCGACAGCCACACCGAATCTGGCACCGAATGCAGGCGAGACCCGTGCCGCCATCCTGATGCGCCACGCCGGGATGCGGCAAGTGCCCTCGCCGCGTATCACTCTGCTCGACTGTCCCAATTTCCTCCCGCCCGAGCTGTGCGGAGAGCTGATTCGCCTGATCGACAAGAACCGCCGCCCCTCGACCATCGCGGACAGCGACGGCGACAATTACTTCCGTACCAGCGAGACATGCGATCTCGATGCCAGCGAACCCGCCGTGCAGGATCTGGAAGCGCGATTGTTTGCTTTGAATGCCATAAACCCCGCGCATGGCGAACCCGTGCAAGGCCAACGCTATGCCGAGGGGCAGGAATTCAAACCGCACACCGATTTCTTCGAGCCCAACGGCGTGGATTTCGCCAAATATTGCAGCACCGCAGGCAACCGCACCTGGACCTTCATGATCTATCTGG
>DFBR01000208.1 GCA_002367375.1 Erythrobacter sp. UBA3075
CCAGAAACCCAATCCGTTCCCCAAGTCGATCTATGACAACATCGCCTAGGGCCCAAAAATCCACGGTCTGGCCGAAGGTAAGAGCGAACTCGACGCGATTGTCGAGAAGAGCCTCACCCGTGCGGGTCTGTGGGAAGAAGTGAAGGATCGCCTGCAGGATTCGGGTACCGCGCTTTCGGGTGGTCAGCAGCAGCGCCTGTGCATTGCCCGCGCGATTGCGGTTGATCCTGAAGTCATCCTGATGGACGAGCCATGCTCTGCACTGGACCCCATCGCGACCGCCAAGATTGAGGAACTGATCGACGATCTGCGCGGCCGTTATGCCATCGTCATCGTGACACACTCGATGCAGCAGGCCGCGCGTGTTTCGCAGCGCACCGCCTTCTTCCACCTCGGCCATCTGGTTGAGTATGGGCACACGTCGGACATATTTACAAACCCGCAGAAGCAACGCACTCAAGATTACATCACCGGCAGATACGGCTGATGAGGACAGAAAACATGGACCATACCGTCAAGGCATTTGACGATGACATCACCCGGCTTCGCGGCTTGATCGCGGAAATGGGTGGTCTGGCCGAACTCGCTATCAGCGAAGCACTCAGTGCGCTCGTCAGCGGCGATCAGGAACTTGCCAGACGGGTGATCGAACGCGATGCCAAGCTCGACGCACTCGAAGCGGAAGTCGACGCGATGGCTGTGCGCGTGCTCGCCCTGCGTGCCCCGATGGCGGCTGATTTGCGCGAAATCGTCGCCGCGCTGAAGATCAGCGGCGTGATCGAGCGGATCGGCGACTATTCCAAGAACATCGCCAAGCGCATCGGCAAGATCGAAGGTAGCAGCAAGTTTGAACCACTCACCCTGCTGCCCGCCATGGGCGATGTCGCGGCGGAAATGGTGCATGATGTGCTGACCGCATTTGCCGCCCGTGATCCGGTGATGGCGCGCGAAGTGATTGAGCGCGATGCGAAGGTCGATGCGTTCTACGACAGCATTTTCCGTAATGTTGTCAGCCACATGGTCGAAAACCCAGCCACAATCAGCAGCGCGGCGCAATTGCTGTTTGTCGCCCGCAATATTGAGCGGATCGGTGACCATGCGACCAATGTTGCAGAGATGGTCCATTATTCGGCCACAGGCAGCTATCCCGACGATATCGAAAGGTAGCGCCGGGCCGCTTTCCGCAGCTGTACGAAGGGAACAACGGTCAATGCCCGCGCCCAAACTGCTTATTGTCGAAGATGACACGGCGCTCGCCGAACTGCTCGAATATCGATTTGAGAAGGAAGGCTATGAAGTCCATCATACTGCCGATGGCGAAGAAGCACTGTTTATGGCCGCAGAGGACGTGCCCGATCTCGTCATTCTCGATTGGATGATCGAAGGCGTCAGCGGGATCGAAGTGTGCCGCCGCCTGCGCCGCGAAAAAGCCACCGCCCATGTGCCGATCATTATGCTGACAGCGCGCGAGGCAGAGGATGACCGTGTGCGGGGCCTCGAAACCGGCGCGGACGATTATATAACCAAGCCATTCTCACCGCGCGAATTGCTGGCACGTGTGTCAGCAGTTCTGCGACGAGTGCGCCCTGCCCTGGCCGGACAGTCGATTGAAGTGGGTGACCTCTTGCTCAATCCGGTAGCCCACCGGATTGAGCGGCACGGACGTGAACTGGAACTCGGTCCAACCGAATATCGTCTACTCCAGTTCTTCATGGAGCATCCGCGCCGGGTGTTCTCGCGCAGCCAGCTGCTAGATGGCGTCTGGGGCATAGGCAGCGAAATCGAGGAACGCACCGTGGACGTCCACATCCGTCGGTTGCGCAAGGCTATCGCGCTTGAAAATGCCCCCGATCCGATCCGCACAGTGCGTTCAGCTGGGTATGCGCTGGAACCTGTCTAGCATTGTTAGAATCGACGCAGCAGGTGCAACATTTTATGCTGCGACCGCATAATTACGCGTTTTTACATGTAAATTTGTGGCAGGGCGGCAACAACTGAGCGTATAAATGCCTCCACTCGGAACACAATTGCCTAGCTAGGGGTTCACATTCTATCGCGATCGCGTTATTGCGTGCCCTGTAATTATAAGCCTCCAATGAATGAGGGACATATGAAAAAGTTTATTTCGACCGCCGTCGCCACTGGCCTCCTGTTCGGCACAACTGTTAATGCTGCCGCTGCACCGGTTATTGACCGTGATGCTGCAGCCGTCACTGAAACCGAAGGCCTCGAAGGCTCGGGTTCGCTGATCATCATTCTGCTGGCCGCTGCTGCGATTGCCGGAATCATCATTCTCATCGAGAATAATGAAGATCCTGACGATCTGCCTACCAGCCCGTAACAGGGTCGGTACAAGCAGTACTGAATACGAGAACCCCCGCTTCGGCGGGGGTTTTTGCGTTTCAGTCTGAATTTCTTCGAATTGAGATATTCGTTTCTTCTAGCGGCAGGCCCCTGCGCCTGGCTTCCGCCCTTGGTCGAGGTGGAAGTGATCGGCATGAGCAGCGTTATAGTCGGGTGACAGGACAGTTCCGAAGCTGTCGCAGGCGGCATCACGCACAGATTGCAAGAATCGGCCCGGCGGACCTTCGTCATTCCAATCATCCACCAGGCTAATGCGCCTGCCGTCGTCCAGCACGAATGCGGCGATATCGATCGCATTACCCGTCGCATGTTCGCTCCACGGAGCATTGCGCGCGCCGTACATCCGGCGGCAGCTATAGGTGCCAAGCTGCTCAATCCGCGCCACTGGAGAGCCGAGGATGTCTTGCGCCAGTCTCTGCACATCCTGCTCAAGCCACAGGGTCAGGCCCGCTGCTACCGGACAGGTCGTTTGCGGATTGCTTGGTGAGAAGGTGAGATTGTCGGGAATCAGTCGGTCATTCCGGCGGCATTGACCTGCGCCGATTGGACCCAAGGCAGTGAATTCCACCTCACTGCGCGCCAACACCGCATGGCAGGCGGAAACATCACCGCGCAACGCCGCCAGCTTTACACCGGTCGCCAGTCCGTGTGGATCGCGCAGGTCGAGCGGAGCCCAGGGATTGTGCTGTGGGTTCTCTTCCAGCCACGCCGATCCGCCCAGCAGCAGAGCGATTGCCACCAGCGCCAGCACCAGCCTGCCATCGGTTTTCGGGAATTGCGGCCAGCGGCGCTTTGCCCTCGCCATCAGTGAAAATCACGCGATTTGGGTATGATGCGAACATTGCGCGGATGACCATGCGTGGCCGGCAATTCATCGATCAGATCGCGCGGACGGATGGCCTTGCCCTTCCCCGACGGTAGCGGCCCCGTTGGCAATGGTGACGTCACATGATCGGCCCGCGCCAGCGGCGCGTTGAGCATATCGTCGGAAAGGCGGTGCAGTTCCTGCGTCGCGTCGGTCATGTGGTGGGCAATAACGTGGATCACCTCGTCATCATACTCCACCCGCCCGCGCACCTCCATCAGCCGCGATCCCATCACCACCTTGCGCTGCTTTTCCTTGAGATCGGGCCACACGACAAGATTGATGACGCCCGTTTCATCCTCCAGCGTAATGAAACACACGCCTTTGGCGCTGCCGGGCCGCTGGCGGATCAGCACCACGCCTGCAACATGCACCATGGAACGAAACTTGCGGTTCCGCAGGTCGCAGGCACGTACAAAGCCGCGCTGCGCCAGACTGGCGCGCAGGAACGCCATCGGATGCGCCTTCAGGCTGAGCCGCGTGGTCTGGTAATCGGCGACGACTTCCTCGCTCAATGGCATGTGCGGCAGGATAGCCCGGCGTTGCTCGGCGCCTTCGTCACGCTCATCGGCATGGGCGAATAGCGGCAAATCCTCTCCGCCGATCAGGCTGCGCGCATCCCACAGCGCCTGCCGCCGTGACAAATCCATCGAGGTGAAGCAATCGGCGCTGGCGAGCCGTTCTATATGCGCCGGACCAAGCCTCGCGCGCTCACGCAGTTC
>DFBR01000127.1:0-300 GCA_002367375.1 Erythrobacter sp. UBA3075
GACGACATTGTCGTTCATGGAGTTCCCAATGGGGATGTCGGAGGAGCTTGGCAAGCTGGCATTTCTGCCGCATTGGATAGTGCATCTTCATATCACCATGCAAAGCTCCGAGATGACCGAAACTGCTTCCGACGAACAGCTCGCCGCCTTCCGCCGTAGCATCGACAATATCGATGCCGCGCTGATCCACATTCTGGCCGAGCGGTTCCGCATCACGCAGGCGGTGGGACAATACAAGGCGAAGACTGAGCTGCCCCCAGCCGATCCGGCGCGCGAAGCGAAGCAGATAGAACGGCTGCG
>DFBR01000127.1:311-9607 GCA_002367375.1 Erythrobacter sp. UBA3075
CTCGACCCCGAATTCAGCGAGAAATTTCTGCGCTTCATTATTGATGAGGTGATCCGCCATCACCAGCGGGCGCGCGGCGAATAGAACGTCCTTGCTTGCCGTCTGAGTTATCCCGAACGCGGCAGGCTGAGCTTCACCAGCAAGCCGCCTAGGTCTTCGCTTTCATGCAGCGAGACATTGCCGCCGTAAATTTGCGCCACATCGCGCACAATGGCGAGGCCGAGGCCGGTGCCCGGCTTACCTGTATCCAGCCGCGCACCGCGTCCGAAGATTTCATCGCGCGCTTTTTCCGGGATGCCTGCACCGTCATCTTCGATCCAGATCACGCAGTCTTTCTCGTCCGGCTCGGCATCGATGGTCACGAAAACACTGCCACCGCCATATTTCGCGGCGTTTTCGATGAGATTGCCGAGCAATTCATCGAGATCCTGCCGCTCCATCGCGACAGCGGCGTCCTTGCCGTCAATATCAAAGCGAACGTGGCTATAGAGTCGCGAGACGGCGCGCTCCACGCCGCGCGCGCTTTCCATCGCGCTGGCGCGAGACAGTCCGGTGGCGCGCCTGCCTACTGCGCGGGCGCGGGCCAGATGGTGATCGACATGGCGCTGCATCGTGTCAGCTTCGCGCAGCACAGTGGTATCGAGATCAGGCGAATGCGCATGAGCGGCGTTGTTCAGCACGGTGAGCGGTGTTTTCAGCGCATGGGCAAGATTGCCTGCATGGGTGCGCGCTTCCTCCGCCTGCTTTTCCGAATGTGCGAGCAGCGCGTTCAACTCATCCACCATCGGTTGCACTTCCAGCGGCAGCGGCTCGGTCACGCGGTTGGTGCCGGTGGTACGAATGCGGGCGATCGCCTGCCGCACGCGGCGCAGGGGACCAAGGCCATACCAGGTCTGCGCCATCGCCATCAGGAACAGGCCAATGCCGAGAATCGCGAAGGACCATGCCAGCGTCGCGCGCACGGTCGCTATCTGGCTGTCGATATCCTCCCGCTTCTGCGCCACGATGAATTGCCATTGCACATCACTGCCGGGCAGCGTGACTGTGCGTTGGGCAATACGTAGCGGCTCATTCTCGAATTGATCGGAATCGTAGAATATTGTCTCGGTCGCAACGATATCATCGCGCACTACCAGCCGGTCATCCCACAGGCTGCGCGACGGATAGGGCTCGTATCCCTCACCGCTGATCTGCCAATAGGACCCGCTATTGGGTTCCAGATAATTTTGATCACCCAGGATTGAATTGAAGCGGACCTCACCAAACGGATCAAGCTCGGCCGATCGCAGCATGGAATTGAGCGGAATTGTCAGCCGGTTGTCGAACTCGTCCTGCAGCTGGTTGGTCAGCACCCGGTCCAGCGCAAATCCGCCAACGCCCAGCAGGATAACGATCCAGCCCGCCGCGATGAGCATCATGCGGCGCGACAGGCTGCCGGTATGCGCGACGTTCACCGCCGCGCCGGCATCATCCGCCAGCGCGTGCTCCTCTATTTGAGAGACATCACCAACTGCCTCTCCGCTATTCGCGGGGAGCGTCGTCGGGGTCGTCGAGGCTGTAACCGAGGCCACGGATCGTTGTGATCACTTCTGCGCCGAGCTTTTTGCGGATGCGGGTGACGAACACTTCGATCGTGTTCGAATCGCGGTCGAAATCCTGATCGTAGATATGTTCGATCAATTCGGTGCGGCTGACGACCTTGCCCTTGTGGTGCATGAGGTAGCTCAGCAGCTTGTATTCCTGCGCCGTCAGCTTGACCGGCTCTCCGGCCAGCGTGACCCGGCCCGAACGCGTGTCCAGCCGCACTTGCCCTGCGGTAAGCTCCGACGAGGCATTGCCAGAGGCGCGGCGGATAAGCGCGCGCAGGCGAGCGATCAGCTCTTCGGTCTGGAATGGCTTGGCGAGATAATCGTCCGCGCCTGCATCCAGCCCAGCGACCTTGTCGCTCCAGCTATCACGCGCGGTCAACACCAGCACGGGGAAATCGCGGCCTTCCTTGCGCCACATGCCCAGCACTGTCAGCCCGTCAATCTCAGGCAGGCCGAGATCGAGGATCACGGCGTCATATTCTTCGGTACTGCCAAGAAAATGGCCGTCCTCACCATCGGTCGAAAGATCAACCGCATAGCCGTTTTGCTCAAGCGTTGATTTGAGTTGCTGGCCGAGTGTCGGCTCATCCTCAACGATCAAAATTCGCATCAATTCATCCCTGCATTCACCTGCGCAAACTGTTGCGCTTGCAACATGAACGCGTCAAGCAGACTGGCGGTTTCCAATGGGGAGAGGATTATCGTGAAACGCGCAGGACACGGGCGGTCTGCGCATCGACATCGACCCAGATCATCCGCCCGTTGCGAATGAATTTGAGGCGATAAGCCTGCGCGGTCGAATCATATTCAAACCCGATATACTCATCGCTCTCACGCATTTGCGGGATAATGTGCCGCTCAATCTCGCGGATCGGCATATTGCGGCCCGCCTGCATTTCAGCGCGCGCATTGTTCTGATCGCCACGCCCACGGTCCTGCGCCTGAGCAGGGGCAGCGGCGAGCGAAGCAGCCAGCGCGATGGCGGCAAAAAGGGCAGACGCGGTTTTCATGATGGCTATGTGCCTAAAGCTGCGGCGTTGAACAAGATGTGAATTGCGCAGCTGTCAGACGTTCAGGCTTGTCACCCCCTTGTTACTCGAAGTCACTCGGCCTAACTGCCGCGCAATATGGCTGAACCACCAATCCTCTCCCTCGAAGGGCTGGGCCTGCAACAGGGCGGGCGCTGGCTGCTGGGTGATCCGAATGACGGCCCAAATGATGGTGAGGGGCTGAACCTGCATATCGGCCCGCGTGATCGGATGGCGCTGATCGGCCGCAATGGCGTGGGCAAGACCACTTTGCTGCGGCTGATTACCGGCGAGGTCGAACCCGATCGCGGCGTGCGCAAAGTCAAACCACATGCCAATATTGTGTGGCTGGAGCAGGAACCGGATTTCTCGCAACATGCCACACTGATGGATTTCGCGCTGGCGGGCGACAATGCTCCGCCCGAACATGGTGTGGAATCCATTGCCGGGCAGCTCGGCATCGACATGACCACGGATGCAGCAACCGCCAGCGGGGGTGAGCGCCGCCGCGCGGCCATCGCCCGCGCACTGGCGCAGCAGCCGGACCTCTTGCTGCTTGATGAGCCGACCAACCATCTTGACCTTGCCGCCATCGATTGGCTGGAAAGCTGGCTGGACCGCTACAGGGGCGCTTTCATCGTCATCAGCCACGACCGGACCTTCCTCAAACGCCTCACCAAGGCGACCCTGTGGCTCGACCGCGGCGGTCTGCGGCGCAAGGATGTTGGCTTTGGCGGATATGAGGCATGGGAAGCGCAGGTCTATGCCGAAGAGGCGCGCGCAGCAGAAAAGATGGACGCCAAGCTGAAGATCGAAGCGCATTGGCTGGAACGCGGCGTCACCGCACGGCGCAAGCGCAATCAGGGTCGGCTCGAAAAACTGTGGGACATGCGCGCCCAACGCGCAGCAATGATCTCACCCGGCGGCACTGCCAAGCTCAAGCTTGCGAGTGACGAAGACTTCAAAAGCAAGTCGGTGATCGTGGCCGAAGATATCAGCAAGACCTATGAAGATCGGCCGATCATCAAGCCGTTTTCGCTGCGTATCCAGCGTGGCGACCGGATCGGTATTGTCGGCGCAAATGGCGCTGGCAAGACGACGCTGCTCAAAATGCTTACGAAGGAAGTCGAGCCCGACACCGGCAGCGTTACTCACGCTCGCACACTTTCAGGCGTGATGATCGACCAGCAGCGGTCCTTGCTCGACCCCAAGAAAAGCGTGCGCGATGTGCTGGCAGAAGGCGGCGACTGGATCGATGTGCGCGGCGGCCGCAAACATGTGCAAGCCTATATGAAGGACTTCCTGTTCGACCCCGGCCTAGTCGATGCCAAGATTGGCACATTCTCCGGCGGAGAGCGCAGCCGGCTTCTGCTGGCGCGCGAATTTGCCCGCACTTCCAATCTGCTGGTCTTGGATGAGCCGACCAATGACCTCGATCTGGAAACGCTCGATCTGCTGCAGGAAGTGATTGCAGATTACGAAGGCACGGTTCTGATCGTCAGCCATGACCGCGATTTCCTTGATCGCACGGTGACGGTAACGCTTGGCCTCGATGGCAGCGGCACGGTCGATATCGTTGCTGGCGGCTATGAAGATTGGGAAGCCAAGCGCAAGAAACGCCCGGTGAAGAAGGCTGGGGCACAAAAGGGTTCAAGCGGGGCTGAAGCCTCTGCAAAGCCATCGCCGCCGCCCCCACCCCCTCCGAAATCGGCCAAGCTTTCTTACAAGGACCAGCGCGATTACGAGCAATTGCCCGGGCGGATCGACGAGCTGGAAGAGCTGATAGCAAAAGGCGAAGCGGCACTGGCCGACCCCAATCTCTACAGCGCAGACCCGGAAAGATTTGCCCGGATCAATGGCTCGATGGAATTGGCGCGCGAGGAAAAAGACGCGGCGGAAGAACGCTGGCTGACCCTCGCCGAAAGGGCTGAGGGATAACCACCCGCCAAACGTAACCAGGCCGTTAACCACGTATGCTCATAGCGTTTGCACCAAAGCCGGGCAGAACGCAGTCCATGGGCACTGCCGCTTCTTCCGCTCTTAGGACCGATTCCGCTGCCGGCGGGCCTGCCTATGGCAGCCTGGAGGGGCTTGGCGGCCCGCGTAAACTCAAGAAAAAACCTGTGCTTGTGCTCGACGCTGATGAGCTCGAAAAAGCCCATGCGATGTTCCACGAAGCCTCTGCTGAATTGCTCGGCGAAGATGTTGAACGCGCACCGCGACCTGCGGCAATCCTTGGCCTCGCGCCGATGGTGGACGACGATCCCGAAGAAATGGGCGCCGACGATGATGTCGAAGACGGCGCTGCGGATGACATGCCCACGCCCGAAGACGTGCTGGCAATGACCAGCCGCAAAACCTCCGCACCAAAGCAGGATGCACTTGGAGCTGTTCTTGGCGATGAGAAAGACGAATCGCTTGATAGCCTGGCCGACATGGGCAGCATGGGCGGCATGATCTCCCCGTCGATCGGTGGCAGCATCGAAGACGATATCGATCTGGAAACACGCATCTTCCCGTCACTGCCGGTTCAACCCGAATTGGCGGAAGAGAACGAACAGCCCGCGCCCATCGCGCCGGTCGAGCAAGCTGCGCCTGCGCCTGAACCAGAACCGCAACCAATTGCGAGCGAAGCGGCCGAGCCTGAGATCACCGAGCCGGAAGTGCCAGACTTCGCAGCCGATATGGCCACCGTACCGCATTGGGATGACGAGATCGCGCCTGAAGCGGACGAAACCGGTGCCGAGCCAGTGCATTCGGCTGAGCCGGAAGGCCCGCAGTCTGCACCCACCGATCCGATCGATAGCTGGACAGTCACGCCTATACAGCAGTCCGTAAGTATCGACCCCGCAACCCACTTTCCCTTTGCTCCCACGCATACGCGGGAGCCTGAACCGGAACCAGAACCGCAGTGGGAAGCCGAGCCGACGTCCGAGATGGAGCCGCTGCCAGAAGCTGCGCCGGAACCTTCGTTCGAAACGGAACCCGAGCCCGAGCCCAAGCAGCACAGCGAAGCCGCGTTCTTGCCGGAACTCCCCCCTGAGCCAGAACCGGACCTCCCGCCCGCGCCCGGCTTTGACCTTTCGCGCACTACCGAAACTCAGCCTTCCGAACCGCGGCCAGATCAGCTTGGCGATGCTATCTGGGATGAATATGATCCCGATGCAGAAGCTGCCGCCAACGCCGATGTCAGTCCCGAAACTGCCAAGCGTCCGATGGCCAACATGGGGCCTGACGACAGCCACTTTGGTGACAGCGACTACACCGTCACGCAGGAAGATCACGTGGACGGATATGCCTTCATGCGCGATCAGCGGTCACGGCGCTCGGCCGTGATGGCCGCACAGGAAGGCCGCCAGAGTGGTCTGCGCGCAAAACTGCTGCGCGAAGCAGAGGAAAAGGCTGCCAAGGCCGAAGGTAGCCAAGGTTCACGCTCGCTCTTCGCGGGTCTGTGGAACTGGCTGAGCAGTCTGTTTCAGCGCCGGGGCTGATCAGCCGATGCGGTAGTAATCCGCAACCCTGTCCAGCGCGAGCCGCAGCACCAGCTTGCCGCTCCGGGCCGGCCATTTGAGCGACTTTTCCGCGACTGGCAGCGTCTCTCCCGCGCAGACGACGCGCCACAAGATGTCCTCCAGCCCCTTGCCCGCCTGCAACAACGCACCATCAAAACGCGCACGGGCAGCGATCTGCCGCTCGGTCTGCGTCAGCCCTTCATCCGCTGTGCCGCGAATGCGCACCGGGTCCCACCGCATGGTAATATTCGGAGCCATCTGAGCCCGCTCATAATCGGCGCGCAACCGCTCGCCCGCATCGAACAGGCGATCTTCCAGATGGCCATGCGCATGGAGCCAGCCGAGCGGGCTTTCCGCCACATTGACCGAAACGCTGCGTCGCCGGCGCGCGACACCGCCGTTGCGGCGTGGACCTTCGGAGGTGAGTTCGCGTTCGACGAGCTGGCGCTGCATGGTTTCCCCTTTTTCTACAGCTGCGCCCCTTGCAAAAACGAATCGGGTGTAGGAAAGCGAAATTTCAAACCAATTCGGTTAATTCTACCATTCGGAGCCATGGCCGTGATCAATCGCATCAGGGATATTCGCAAAAGCAAGGGCATGACCCTCGCAAAGGTCGCCGCCGAATGCGAGCCGCCGACGACCGCGCAAACTATCGGGCGACTCGAAACGGGAATGCGCAATCTCTCGCTTGACTGGATGAACCGGATCGGCGCCGCGCTGGGCGTTGATCCCGAAGCGCTGGTAAAGGCAGAGGACGCTGCGCAACCACAAGTCATCGCTCGCCTGACGATGGCTGGCGCGGAAAGCCTTGGGCAGCCGCGCGATGCCATACTGCCGACCGAACTGGTCGATAGCGGCGAGCTGGTCTGCCTCGAAATTGAAGCCGGACAAGGTGAATATCGGGCCGGTGACCAATTGTGGATGCGCCAGATCTCTATTGACGACACCGCGCAGCTGATCAATCGCGATGTGCTCGCGCCGCGATCAGGTGGGCGTTTTGCGTTTGGGCGGCTGATCGACCGGCAAGGCTCGTTCGTCGGCCTGCTTCCTCCCGGCATTGGTCAGCGCCAGATCGTGATCGACAGTCCTGCATGGCTGGCCGTGGCCGAAATGCTGGTGCGCAAGCTGTAACGGCGCAGCTTTCACAATGCCCCGTATTCTCTCCATCGCCACGCTCTATCCCAATGCGCACATGCCGCGTTTTGGCACCTTTGTAGCGCGGCAGATGGAGGCGCTGGCCGCGCGCGAGGGATGGGACGTGACTGTTATCAATCCCATTGGTGTCCCGCCGGTGCCTATGGGCCGCTACAAGGCGCTGGCCGACGCTGCTATCAGCGGGGAGGAAGGCGGGGTCGACGTGCGCCGCCCGCGCTTCACTCTGATCCCGGCAGTCGGCGGCCCGTTCAATCCGGCGATGATCGTGAAGGCCGTGCTAGCACTGGCGAAGCAGCTTCATGCGCAGGAGCCGTTTGATCTGGTGGACGCGCAGTTCTTCTATCCCGATGGCCCGGCAGCGGCACGCATCGCTGCGGAGCTTGGCCTGCCGCTCAGCATTAAGGCGCGCGGCGCGGATATCTCCCACTGGGGCCAAAAGTTATACGCGCTGCGCAAGATGCGGGCGGCGAGTGAGCAGGCAGCGGGCCTGCTGGCAGTGAGTGCGGCTCTGCGGCGCGACATGAGTGCGCTTGGCCTGCCCGAGGACAAGATAACCGTCCACTACACCGGGCTGGATCGCGACCTATTTCACCCGCGCGATCAGGCGGAAGAGCGCCGCAAGCTGGCGGAGCAATTCAACATCCAGCTTGGCGAGGACGAGAAGCTACTGGCCTGCGTCGGTGCGTTGATCCCGCGAAAGGGGCAGGCATTGGTAATCCGCGCACTGGCCCGCCTACAGGGGCTGCACTGTGCCTTTGTCGGCACCGGGCCGGACCGCGAGATGCTCGGGAAACTCGCCTATGAGCTGGATATACCGCACCGTGTGCATTTCCTTGGCAGCCTCGATCACGGTGCCTTGCCGATGGTGTTGAATGCCAGCGATGCGATGGTTCTGCCATCCAAGAGCGAAGGCCTTGCCAATGCCTGGGTAGAAGCGCTTGCCTGCGGCACGCCGCTGGTCATCACCGATGCGGGCGGCGCGCGGGAATTGGTGCAGGATGAGACCGCTGGCCGGATCGTGAAGCGCAATGTCGATGCCATCGCAGGTGGAATCGCGCAGGTGCTTGGCGCAGACCACAGCCGCGAGACTGTTGCCGCCAATGCCGCACGCTTCAGCTGGGAAGCAAATGCGGCGGCGCTGGCGGACTATTACAGCGGCCTGATTGGCGCGCCCGAATAGAGCGTCAGACTTCGCCGCGAGCCTTGCGTTCCTGACGGTCCGCCACGGTTTCCTGCGGCACAAAGCTGTCGCTCGTCACACCCAACCAGATCAGGATCGGCGCGGCCATATAGACCGAGCTGTACGTACCCACGAAAATGCCCAGCGTAATCGCTGCGACGAGGCCGAACAGGCTTGCCGGGCCGAACAGTAACAGCGGCAGCAGCGCGACGAGCAGCGTCAGGCTGGTCATCACGGTACGTGCCAGCGTTTCGTTCACCGACAAGTCGAGCAGCTCTGGCAGAGGCATCTTGCGATACTTTTTCAGATTCTCGCGGACGCGGTCGTACACAACAATGGTATCGTTCAGTGAATAGCCGATGATGGCGAGGATCGCGGCGATGATCTGCAGGCTGAATTCAAGCTGGAACAGCGCGAACATGCCCAGCGTCAAAGACACGTCATGGAATAGCGCGAACAGCGCGCCGATACCGAACTGCCATTCAAACCGGATCCAGATGTAGAGCGAAATCGCCAGCATCGCGCCGAGCAAAGCGTAGACCGAGCGTTCACGGAATTCGCCTGCGACCTTCCCGGAAACGGTTTCATTGGCATCACGGCGCACGTTTTCGAATTCAGACTGAATCTGATTGACCACCTGCTCGCCAATGGCGTTGGCGGCCCCGGGCTCATCCTCTGCGCCTTCGGGCAATTGAATGCGGACAGAGACAGAATTGGGTTCGCCAAAGCGCTGGATCGATGGCTCCCCATAGCCCAATGAGCCAAGTTGCTGGCGCAGCTCTGGAATGGGAGCAATTTCGCGGTCTTCGAAAGTAACGCGCACTTCCTGACC
>DFBR01000133.1:0-406 GCA_002367375.1 Erythrobacter sp. UBA3075
CGCGCGGTGGAAGAGCGTGACGCAAAATGCCCCTCCACCATCCTGCGGATGGTCCCCCTCCCCGTTTCGGGGAGGATCGGCGGCGCAGCAAACATCACCGGTTCGCCATCGCAATAGCAGTCGCTAGGTCCAGCCGCCCTTCATAGAGCGCGCGTCCGGTAATCACGCCTTCGATGCCTTCGTCGCGGTGCAGTGCGAGCATGTGGATGTCGTCCAGGCCTTTCACGCCGCCGCTCGCGATCACGGGGATGTCGACACTGCGCGCCAATTCCACCGTCGCATCGACGTTGCAACCTTTGAGCAAGCCATCGCGGCCAATGTCGGTGAACAGCAGGCTGGCAACGCCTGCATCCTCGAACCGGCGAGCCATGTCGCGCACCGGAACGTCGGATACTTCGGCCCAGCC
>DFBR01000133.1:528-1498 GCA_002367375.1 Erythrobacter sp. UBA3075
GATCGCCTCCACTGCTGCGCGGTTTTCCGTGCGACCGGCAAAGCTGCCGTCCAGATCGACGACATGGAGATGCTCCGCGCCCGCTTCGGCGAACAGCTTGGCTTGCGCCGCAGGATCATCACCGTAGACGGTGGCACGGTCCATATCGCCTTCGGACAGGCGCACGACTTCGCCGCCTTTGAGGTCGATAGCCGGGAATACGATCATGGCTTCCACTCCAGAAAACGCTTCAGCAAATCCAACCCATAGCTCTGGCTCTTTTCCGGGTGGAATTGCACACCAATAATATTGTCGCGCGCGACCGCTGCGACAAGCCCGCCGCCGTGGTCGGTCATCGCCGCGATATCGGCGCCGTCCTCGGGCTGGAAGTGATAGGAATGGAGGAAATATGCCTCACCTTCCTCGATCAGATCGTGGTCGCCATGGTGCGGTGTGAGCGCGACATCGTTCCAACCCATATGCGGCACGCGGATGGCGGGATCAGTGCGCTCGATCCGGCGCACTTCGCCCGCGATCCAGCCAAGGCCGGGGCACTCGCCATGTTCCAGCCCGCGCGTGGCGAGCAATTGCATTCCAACACAAATTCCAAGGAACGGCACGCGGTCCCGCAACACGCGCTCCTCCAGCGCCTCGACCATGCCGGGAATGCCGGTCAAACCTTCGTAACAAGCGCGAAATGAACCGACGCCGGGAAGCACAATTCGTTTGGCCCCGCGCACCAAGGCCGGGTCGGCGGTGACGGCGACATGCTCTGCTCCGGCAGCGTTCAGCGCGTTATAGACCGAGTGCAGATTGCCCGCACCGTAATCAATTAGGGCTATGGCCTCAGCCATTGTTTGTTTGCGCACGCCCATCCGGGCGCGCGGTCCTCACTATGCGGGCAGGCAGACTGCCCCCGCTGCGGGCGGCCGGTCGGCCGTGCGGCTGTCGCCGTTTACCCACCCAATTGTCCCTTGGTGCTTGGCACAGC
>DFBR01000133.1:1581-4425 GCA_002367375.1 Erythrobacter sp. UBA3075
AGTCCCGCAGTCTGGCTTACCGAGTGGAACCAGTGCTCGATCAGCTCTGTATCCCATTCGCCCAGTTTTTCTTGCGTGAAGCGGGCTTTCCAGACGAGGTAGGGGCGGCCCGAAACATCCAGCACAACGCGCGAAAGAGTTTCGTCCATCGGCGAATGGGCTTCGCCATACCGGCCAATCCCGGCCTTATCGCCGAGCGCCTCTGCCAGCGCCTGACCCAGCGCCAGCGCGCTGTCTTCGGTGGTGTGGTGCTGATCGATGTGCAAATCGCCCGCGACCTTCATCGTCACATCGATCAGCGAATGGCGGCTGAACTGTTCGACCATGTGATCGAGAAAGCCGATCCCGGTGTGAATGTCATAGGTGCCCGTGCCATCGAGATTCACCTCGACGACAATGTCGGTTTCCTTGGTTTTGCGCTCTATTCGGCCTGTTCGCATAGGCTGCAGCCTATAGGCCGCTTACCGTCATGCGCAAGCCGCACGGCGGCCTGTGACGCGCGGATTTCCCGCCAATTGTAGCTTGACCTAGCCAAGCACCGCCGCCACCTAGCAGCCATGAGTGATGATACGCCCGATAGCCTGATTCCTTACGACGAGATCGTGCAGGAAGCGCTGCGCGCCGTTGTTGGCCGTGTGCTGGGCGAAGTGCAGGAAACGGGTAGCACCTTGCCCGGTACGCATCATTTCTACATCACCTTCAAAACCGCTGCACCGGGCGTGGACATCCCCGCATCGCTGCATGAGCGCTTCCCCGATGAAATGACCATCGTGTTGCAGAACAAGTTCTGGGACCTTGATGTCACCGACACCGGCTTCAGCGTGGGTTTGAGCTTCAATCAGGTGCCGTCCAAGCTCTCGATTCCCTTCTCCGCGATTACTGCTTTTGTTGATCCGGCGGTTGATTTCGGGCTGCAATTCCAGGCAGCCGCCGAAGACGCCGCGCCAGCTGAGCATGACTATGCCGAGAACGACCGATCGGGTGACGCGGAACAAGGCGAAGTGCCAGACATTGCCAAGAGTGAAGACGGGTCGAACGTCGTCACAGTCGATTTCGGCCGCAAGAAATAGGCCGAGGGACAGGCCAAAAGATAGGCGGGCGCGCAATGCGCCGCAATCATGGGCAAAAAGCAGTGTCTGACAGTGATCACCTTGCAGGCGGCGTCGAAGAGGCATCGGACGATGTGCCTGACGAGTCCAACCTCACCAGCTTACCTTCACCAAGCCTCAGCCCCAACCCGGCCACCAACGCACTGATCGCGGACATTGTGCTGCGCGGCGTCAGCAAATTGTCGCGCGAAACAGTCGAAGCAGTATTGGGCGTCAGCAAGGCAAAGGGCTCCCCTGAAGGGGAAGCGCCGAACAAGCCTTCGCTGGTGTTCTCGCTCGCCGCAATGGGCGCGACGAAACTGGCGACCAGATCCTTGCCGGGCTTTGCTGTGGTTTCCGCTGGCCTGCTGGCCAAGACACTGTTCGACCGGAGCCAGAACAAGCGCAAGACGGCGCGCGCCCGGATAGCGGCGCAGCAAGAGCAGGCCGATCCGGACGGCACGCTGTAATCCACCCACGCAGTCAGCTTTGACTTGATTTGTGCCGCCCGGCTGCGCCACAGCTACGCCCATGCCCGCCGACCCAAACAGCCTCACCCGACCCATCCTCGCCAGACGCGGTCTAATGTTCATCCTGTCCTCACCCTCGGGCACGGGAAAGACAACGATTGCGCGCCGCCTGCTTACAGAAGATGGCGAGATCGCCATGTCTGTCTCAGTCACCACCCGCCCGCCCCGCCCCGGCGAAGTGGAAGGCAAGGATTATCACTTCGTCGATCAGGCCGAATTTGATCGCATGGTAGAAACGGGCGAATTGATCGAGTGGGCGCAGGTGTTTGGCCATAATTACGGCACGCCCAAATCGCAGATCAAGGCTGGCCTCAAGGAAGGCCGCGATTTCCTGTTCGATATCGACTGGCAAGGCACCCAGCAATTGTACCAGCGGATGGAAACCGATGTCGTCCGGGTCTTCCTGCTACCGCCGAGCATTGGCGAGCTGGAGCAACGCCTGCGAGGCCGTGGCACCGATAGTGAAGAGGTGATCGGCGGACGCATGGCCCGCGCGCGCGATGAAATCAGCCATTGGGACGGGTACGACTATGTCGTCGTCAATGACGATATCGATGCCTGTTTCGAAAAAGTGAAAACCATCCTCGATGCAGAGCGGATGCGCCGTGCCCGCCAGACCGGCCTGGTGGATTTCACGCGCGATTTGATGCGCTGAGACCCACCCAACCCCTCCCGCAGGCAGGAGGGAAGTTCAGCAGCCTAGAATTCCCGCGACCAGCGGATTGCTACGCCCGTATCGGCAGGAGCATCGGCATAATGCCCCGGTTGGCGGCGATAGAAGAGGCTGGCGGCTGCACCGCCGCCCCATATTCGCCCGCGCCACGCCAATTCGCCCGTCAGTTCGCGGCCATCCGGTGACAGGCTGAGCGTGCGGATCGTGTAAGCGTCGGGAGCTTCCAGTTCGTAACTGTAGCTTGACGGGAGACGCAGGTTCAGTCCGCCGCTCGCCACTCGCAGTGGTTGTGAAAGGCGCAGCGCGATGCGGTCGTTACCGCTGAGGAAACCGCTCCGTTCCACGTCAACGCTCCAGCCATTGCTGGTGAGGCGCGAGCCATCGCCGACCAGCGGCGCGTCGCTCACAAGCGTAAAGCCCTGCCGGAAAGATGCGCCCAATCGCCAGCGGTCTGCCGGACGCCAGCCGAGGCCCAAATCGACGAACAGATTGTCGCTGCCCGAGAGGCCAAAACCTTCGTGGAAGCGCGCGCCAAGCACCGTGCGATCCTCGG
>DFBR01000133.1:4459-5824 GCA_002367375.1 Erythrobacter sp. UBA3075
GGAAAAATCCTCCTCCACCCGCTGCCCGCGCAAGGCTGCGGCGCGGCGCACTGACGCAGCGGTCAATGTGGAACCGGTTTCGGCGCTGAAACTCAGGCCCCAAGGCCCAATTTGCTGGCGCAGCGCAATCGCAGTATCGCTGCCCGCCAGCATTCCAGTGCTGCCGCTCGCCTCGCCGGCGATCATGAAAGCTGGCCGTTCCTGCCCTTGCAAACCGGCGACAATGCCACTCGCGCCTTGCCTGTAGGCGAAAGCCATTTGCGTTTGCGGAGCGACCTGCATCGCCACGCGCGCAGCCAAAACCCGCGCCTGCTCCGCATCCACGCTGTTTAAGCGCAATGCCTCGGCGCGTGGCGGCTGGCGGCCATTTGCGTCTATGGTGAAAGCCACGCTCGCGCCCGCGGCATTGCCCGATAGCGAGCGGTGCTGCGCGGCGATGGCACCGTGCAATCGCTGGCGTTGTTCGGCTCCGCGCAAAGTGCCTGCAAGATCGGTTTCAAAGGCACGGGCATAGCGATCGGTCACCAGCGTGGGCAACGATGCGGTGCGCAAGGCATCACCCATGGCAGGCGAGCCGACGCCCGATCCATCACCCAGGGCCAGTGCAACGCTCTGCCCTGCTATCGCGGTCGTGCCGATGGGCTGAAATGCGGCGGCGATGTCGAGAATTCCCCGGCCATATATGGCATCCGAACCCGTCGCGCCTGCATCGAATGCGCTTTCAAGCAGGATTTCGGCAATCTCGCGTCCGGTCAGATTGGGAAATGCCTGCGCCAGCAGTGCCGCCGCGCCTGCGACCTGAGGTGAGGCAAAACTGGTCCCGGAAAACAGAAAGACAAAGCCTTCATTATCAACGAACACCGCGCCGTCCTGATAGACGCAGCAGATCACTTCTCCGCGCGCAGCAATATACTGCGTCTGATTGCTGCCTGCGCGGTTGGAGAAACTGGAAATGTCGTAATTCGCATCGACCGATCCAACCACCAGCACCCCGCCATCGCCAGCGGTAACAAAATCCGTCCCAAACGGCTGGAGCTGCGGCAGACCGTCATTGCCCGCTGCAACCACGATCAGAACACCCGCATCGACCGCCGCCTGCACGGAGCCACGCAATTGCGCGTTGATCCCGCTGGGGCCGCCAAGCGAGATATTGACGACCTTCGCCCCATTGGCGACCGCATAATCGATGGATGCGGCAATATCGTCATCAAAGAAGGCGCAATCGGAATTGGGGTCCTGCACATTGTCGCCGCCGCACGTACCCGGCGAATCCGCGCGGATTGCAAGCACCGTCGCGTCCCATGCGATGCCGAGCACGCCAGTGTCATCGCGCGCTGCTGCGGCAACCAGCGATACCAGCGTGCC
>DFBR01000090.1:0-2305 GCA_002367375.1 Erythrobacter sp. UBA3075
GGGATAATTTCTTAAACATATTCCCTTCAATTTTTTTGAACACACGTTCCGGCCGTCCAGACCCTGCTCCCCCAGCCAGCGGCGCGAGAAGCGAAAGGCATCGAACGCCTGTTCCTGCGCACCTGTTGCCCCCGGCCCGGCAGAGACATCCACTTCCAAGCGGGGAACATCGATCCAGTCGCGACTCGTGGGTTTTGCGTAGGAATTATCCTGCGGTCCACCCAATTCCGATTCGTCCAGTCCAAGGAATTGCGCGAGCTGACGGCGGTCATCCTCCTCCAGCTTTCGCGGACTGCCTTTGGTGATATATTGCTGGAGATACGTACCATTACGCCCAATCATGCGCGAAAGAGCCGCAAGGCTGCTGCCCTTGGTCCGGGCGGCCTCGGCCAATTTCTCACGTGCATCCATGCTCAAATTCCTACGTAGTGAACAAAATCTTCCTACACGATGTATTTTTCCTAGACAAGTTGGATTTCTCACGCTGTTTTACAGCCATCGAATCGGTGCCGAGTCGCGGGATCGAGGGGTTCAGACATCTGCCAAGGGGAACCGCCCATGCTCATCCGCAAGATCGAAGTCTTTTTGCGCCACACCAGAATGCCGCCGACCAAGTTTGGACGTCTCGCTACGAGCGATCCGCGCTTTGTGCTCGATCTGCGCAATGGCCGCACCCCGCGCCCACATACGGAAAAACGTGTGGAACATTTCATGAACGAATATCGCGAGATGACCAATGCATATTGATCAGACCCGTCCCGTCCCGGCCAAGCGTCGCCAACGCAAGGGCACCCGCGAGCGCCTGTCGGAAGCGCTCATTGCACTTGCTGAAGGCAAGGCGCGCATCACTGCACATTCGGAAAAAGGCTGGGCCAGCATTACCTTCGCCGGCGCACGGCACCGGGTAGAACTACTGTTCGAGGGCGCGGAAGCCGTGGAGGCAGGCGAGTGCTTCATCGCCTTCCTCCCCGAACACGAATTCTCCATCCCCGGACAATTGGTGGCGGACGCAGCCGTGACCGAGGTCGATCACACGGTGGAACCGCCGCACATGGTGGTGACGGCTGAAATATTGGTGCTGGAGGAGGGGTGAGGAGGCACCAATAAGCTCTAGCTGAGCTTCCATTCCCACCCGATCGGATCGCCGTCCATAACCTCCACGCCCTTTGCCGCGAGTTCATCGCGCAGGGCGTCAGAGGTAGCAAAATCCTTATCTGCCCGTGCGGCTTTGCGGCGAGTGAGCGCGTCTTCGATTTCCGCCTCGGTGATTGTCGCGGTCTTGGGGCGGATCCGGAGGTCTTGGCGGGTGATGTTGAGGAGATCGAGGCCGAGGACTGTGTCCATGTATGTCACGGCTTCTCCCTTGAGAGCCGCATCCACCTTCTTCATGGACAGTATGTCTTCCAACGCTGTGAGTGCCACGGCTGTGTTGAGATCATCGGCCATCGCCGCTTCGAATGTCTCAAGTACAGGAGCAAACTTGCGGTGATTGGCGAGTTCCTGCGAAAGCAGAAGCCCAGTCGCAGCAGGCTCCTGCTTTGGCAGGAGCTCACCAAGGGATAGCTTTTCCACCCCCATCACTATCCGCTTCAACCGCGTCAGCGCGGCCTCCAGCCCATCCCATGAAAACTCCAGCTCGCTGCGATAATGCGCCTGCAGGCACATCATGCGGTAGGCGAGCGGGTGGTAGCCTTTGTCGATCAGCAATTGCAGGCGCAGGAATTCACCCGAGGACTTGCTCATCTTGCCGCTGCGTTCGATCAAAAAGTTGTTGTGCATCCAGATATTTGCACCGGTTTGGGCGCCAGAATGGGTCGCCTCATCGAGCGAGCCGCAGCCGCAAAACGCCTGATTCTGCGCGATTTCATTGGGGTGATGAATTTCGCGGTGGTCGATGCCGCCAGTGTGAATATCGAACGGAAAGCCGAGCAGCTTTTCGCCCATGACCGAGCATTCCAGATGCCAGCCGGGCGCGCCCTTGCCCCATGGCGAATCCCATTCCATCTGCCGTTTCTCACCCGCAGGCGTCTTGCGCCAGATCGCGAAATCGGCGGCGTTGCGCTTGCCTTCGACCGTTTCGATCCGGCCTTCACCCTCCTCCGTCACCGCGCGCGCCAATCGCCCGTAATCGGCGACTGTGGAGGTGTCGAAATACAGCCCGCTATCGATCTCGTAGAGATGCTTTTCCGGCATTGCCTGCACGAAAGCGATCATGTCCGCGATGTAATCCGTCGCGACCGACCATTTGGCCGGCTGGCGAATGTTGAGCGCCTGCACATCGTCCTTGAACGCCTGCGTATAATGC
>DFBR01000090.1:2341-2989 GCA_002367375.1 Erythrobacter sp. UBA3075
CCCGCATCCCCGTCATCGGTAAGATGGCCGACATCGGTGATGTTGATGATGTGGGTAAGGTCATACCCCTTCCAGCTCAGCGTCCGCCCCAGTACATCGGCGAAGACATAGGCGCGCATATTGCCGATATGCGGGTAATTGTAGACCGTCGGCCCGCAGGTATAGACCCTCGCTTCCCCTTCATGGACGGGCTGGAAAGTCTCGATCTGGCGGGTGAGCGAATTGAAGAGCTTGAGAGTCAAGTCCGAGCGTCCTGAGCTTGTCGAAGGATCATTGCGCGGCGAGGCTTAGGCGGCGCTTTCGCGGCTGGCAATGGTGTGGGCTGATGTGGCCGCGTCAGAGCAATTCAAAGCCGGACAGCTTCCAGCCGATGCCATCACGGCGAAAAATCAGCGTTGGCCCAGTCGTGCCGTCTTCGAATGTGCCCGCAGCACGAAAATTGTCGAAGCCTTCGCGCTCCACATCCCAGGAAATTTCCTGCCCGCGCAGCCGCTCTGGCAGCAGTCCGGCAGCGAAAACGCCCGTGGTGACCATCGAACCGACTGCTTCCGGCGTCAGCGCGCGATTGGCAGCTTCGCGCCCGACACGCTCCGCCACCACTCCGCCAATCTGACCAAGCAAGCCGCCCTCTCCTTCGCGCCGCGCCGC
>DFBR01000076.1:0-9849 GCA_002367375.1 Erythrobacter sp. UBA3075
CGGCTCGGAAATGCTGTAGGAAAGGTCCAAAAGGCCGATGCTGACGAAACGTTTGTCGCAGCGAGGTGCTCAAGCAGTCGCGAGGATCGACAAGTGAATAGTGATCGACAACTACACAGGCCATTCGATCTTGGTCAAAGCATCGATATTTGTTCGCAATTCTTGACGCCGTGCTGCGTCCTGATGGCGAAATGCCCAACCAATGTCGTAAATGTCCTCGATGATCCGCGCGACAAGCTTCAAGAGTTCAGGAACCCCAGAAACCTCAATAGACCATCCCGTGGGTGCGAAATGCACGAACTGGTTCCGAAGATCGTCGTGAAACCGGCGCAACCAATTTAACTCAATTTCACTGACCTTTACTCCTGAAGCGTTCCTGCCATCACCCGCTGAACGAGGCTTTCGGACGGCCTTAAGCAGTCCCGGGAGGTGCATTAAATGGGTTTGCGGCGGTTTTAACTCGGGATCAGCTCGCGAGTGTTCAAAGTAAGCTAGCCACTCGGCGGCGTTGCGTTTAGAGACGGCACCTATCGGGGCAGCTGTCGTAGTTAGATGGCAAACGCACGCGCCTTGCAACGCAGAGTGCATAGCTAATAGCACCCATTTATATGACTGGGGATCAGCGCCGACGAATTGGGCCGCCCGAACGACGTGACGAAGCGACCCCGCCACATCTTCCATCTCATCCGTGTGTATCCAATTAACCACCACTGGCCCCTCAATGCTAGCGCAGCACTCAGCCAATTAGATTCGCAATGAGCTCAAACATGACCTCTTCGAAGCGACCTTCTGCCTAGCCCAAAGGTTCGCAAACGGCCCGCTACCTCCCAGTACCGTCCGCCATATACCCCACAATCGGATCGACCTGGCTGCGGGTGTAGCTGTGGTAGCCGCCGCGCGTTTCGTCGTAGATGCGCGTCGCAATAGGCTCACCCCATGCGCCGGTGCCCCACAGTGCCTCAAACAGCGGTTCAACGAATTTGTTGCGGCCCACGCGGCCAAGGAATTCCTCGGCCTGCGGGACAGCGGGATCATATTCGTTGCGCAATGCGGCTTCGAGCCACAGGAACAGCACTTCATTGTTGCCGGTTTCTGAAAGGCCCAGCGTTTCGTTGAGCGCGGCAAGCTGCTCGTCGCTCAATTCGTCGGGCAGTTCCTCAAGGAAGCGGCGCTGTTCGAAGGCGCTCCAGCCGGCCCATGTATCGGTCGCAGGCATGGTGCCATCGGTGCCATAAGCTTCGACCGCGCCATCTACGGCAGCGAACGCCTCAGGATCGGGCTGCGCTGCGTTTTCGGGCAGGCCAGTGCCGTAAATCCACTCGTCCAGCATCAGCGATTCTTCCAGCTCGGAATCGTCCTGAATGACATATTCGCGCAAATCGGCGAGGAACATTTCGGACGTAGCAGGCTGGAAAGCATGGCGGTCGAACCAGCCGCGCATAAAGTCATCAAATTGCTCGCGCCCGATAATGCTTTCCATCGTGTGCAGGAACAGCGCGCCCTTGTCGTAAACAATGGCGGATGAATATTCGAGCGGGTTCAGCTCATCGGGCGTGCGCAGCGCAGTGCGCGGGTTGTCTTCGCCCAATGATTCCAGCGCTTCCATCACACCGGCATATTCCAGCGCACGTTCCTGCATCACGCGGGTTTCGCCGAAGACTTCTTCGGAAATGCGCGCGGTCAGATAGGATGTGACGCCTTCGTTCAGCCAGCCATCGCGCCAGCTGGCATAGGTCACCAGATTGCCCGACCAGCTATGTGCCAATTCATGCGCGATCAGCCCGGTGTTGGAGCGGTCGCCCGCGATGAAAGTCGGCGTGAGGAAGGTCATCACCGGGTTTTCCATCCCGCCATAGGGGAAGGCTGGTGGCAGCACGATCATGTCGTAACGGCCCCAGCGATAGGAGCCATACAGCCCCTCTGCCGCGTCGATCATTGCCTCGGTATCAGAGAGTTCTTCGGCGGCAGCTTCGATCTGCGCAGGCTCTGCCCAGACGCCCGAACGCGGGCCAAGCTCGGCAAACTCAAGGTTCCCGGCGGCAATCGCAATCAAATAGGGCGGGATGGAATTGTCCATGACAAATTCAAAAGCGCGGCGCGTGCTTTCGCCCTCCACTTCATCCAGCATTTCAGGATCGCCGCGGCTAATGCCGCTCATCACCACTGTCAGCGGATCGGGTGCGGTGATGCGGGCTTCCCAAGTCTGGCGGATGCCGGGACTGTCCTGCGTGGGGATCCAGCTACGGTTGAGGATCGCCTGACCCTGACTGAACACGAACGGATGTTCGCCGCCCGCCGTCTGTTCGGGGCTGAGCCATTGCAGCGCCTCTGCCTCGGGTCCGCTGGCATAGGAAATAACGATCTGCTGCAATTCTGGTCCGGTCATCTCACCCAGTTGCACGGTAATCGGCTCACCCTTGTCAGGATCGCTTTCGCCAATCGTGTAGTCCAGATCATTGCCATTGCCATCGGTGATACCGCCGATAATCAGCCCATCGGAATCGAGCACGATTTCGGTCGCATCTTCGGCGGACTGCACGTCCAGCGTGGCCGTGCCTTCGACCCGAGCGCCTTCGAAGTCGAGATCGAGATCAAGCGCCACATGCGTCACCCGCGCCTCCAACGGACGGGCATAGGTGAATTCGTCCATCGCCTGCTCGCTTGTCAGGACGGGCGCGATAACGCGCTCTTGCGAGGGCAGGTCTTCGGCGGTGCAGCCGCTCACGATCAAAGCTGTGATGGCAGCAAAAGCAGGGAAACGCATGGTAACTCCGTAAATCTGGCTGAGGCAGGCAGCCTCTCTATGGCAGGTCACATAGGCGTGGCATGAACGGAAGTCATCTGCCTGAGCGAAATGGCCTTTGGTCGATATAGCAGTGCGGCTGGTGGCGCATTAGACTATATGGTAATATCATACGCTTACGCCCTTTACGTGTTCGCTCCAAGCAATTGCGATACACTGTGCGTTCAGCCCAAATCTGGATATTGGAAATAGTGTCATAATGACGAAAATTCGCCCCCTGAGCGCTTTTGCCGCTGCCTTCGCTCTTCCCGCCGCCTTGGCTGCGCAGCCAATCGCGGCACAAGATACAATCGTGGTCGAAGGCGAGCGGATTGAGACCGCCGATGTGCGCAGCACGGCGCGCGACATTACCGTTGGGTCACAGGCAACCCAGGTCCCGCTTGCGCGCTTCCAGAGGCCCATTTGTCCTGGTGTATGGGGATTGAGCGGAACAAACGCCCAGATGGTTCTGGATCGCATCGCCGCCAATGCCATTGCTGCCGATGTCCCGGTTGAAGAAGAAGCCGATTGCGGCGCCAATGTTTGGGTCATCCTTGTCGATGATGTCGCCGCCACTTTCGATCAGCTGGAGGAAGATGACTCCTTCCTGACCCGTCATCTCACGCCCTATCAGCTACGCAAGGTGCGCAGTCAGGAAGGCTCAGCGCGCGGCTGGAACCTGATTACCTCGCGCAATCCCGACACTGGCGAAAGACTGCCATCAGGCTTCGAACTGGCGGGCGCCTTTCAGGAAGCGCTTAACAATGGTGAGCCGCCGCCGGTCAATGAAATCAGCAGAATGTCACGGCTCGACCTTGGCATCCGCACCGACATAGAGCTGTCGGTTGTGCTGATTGAACGCTCCGCCATCGCCGATCTCGATGCCCATGCCGTGGCCGATTACGCCACCATGCGGCTGCTCGCTTATGTCGAACCGCCAAGCCGTGAGAGTATTGTCAGCACCGTTCTGACCCTGTTTGAGCCAGTTGAAGGGGAATTCGCTCCCCAGCGCATGACAGCTTTCGATCAGGCCTATCTGCGCGCGCTTTACCGCAGCAGTCCCACTCGTCCGGCACGCATTGCGCTTGGCAATATCTCCGGTCTTATGGAAGATTTGGACGATGCAGAGGATGCGGAGGATGTACAAGAGCGATAGTCGCTCCGGGCAGTGACTCGGTGAACCGCCTGCGATAGTCTGCAGCCCATGAAAATCGCTCCGCTGCTCGCCGCTCTCGCCCTGCTCCCGCTGACCGCTTGCGAACAGGCCGCCGAAACCGCCCCGCAGACCGAGGCGGAAGTCGATGCCGCGCAGGCGCAGCCCGGCGGCGGCGATGGCCGCACGCTGATCTTCTCGGACGAATTTTCCGGCGACAGCCTCGACCGCACCAAATGGAACGTCGTCGGCATGGATTTCTGGGTCAATGATGAAGAGCAGGCCTATCTCGACAGCCCCGACACGATCCAGTTCCTGAGCGAAGCCGAAGGTGCCGACGGCGGCGTGCTGATGCTGCGCCCGGTCTATCGCCCCGGCGAAGACACACGCGAAGACCGCGATGCCGATTTCCTGTCGGGACGCGTCAACACACGTGGGCAATTCGAATTCACCTATGGCCGCGCCGAAGCCCGCATCCGCATGCCCGACGCGACCGGCGTGTGGCCCGCCTTCTGGCTGCTCGGCAATGGTGAATGGCCGGATACCGGCGAAATCGACATTACGGAATATATCGGAGAAGCCGACTGGACCGGCACCGCGCTGCACGGCCCCGGCTATGCAGGCGATGCGGGAATTGATGACCGCTACTACTTCCCCGAAGGCAGCGACGTGACCGACTGGCATGTCTATGCGGTGGAATGGGAAGCCGACGTCATCCGTTTCTACATCGACGATGTCATGACGATGCGCATCCCCAAGGCCAATGTTGAATTCTTCGGCGAATGGGCCTTCGACAACCCCAAATATCTGATCCTGAACTTCGCCGTGGGCGGCATCTTCCCGCGCAAGATCAATGGGATTGAAGAGCCCTATGTGGGAATGCCGCAAGAGACAGCTGACCGTATCGAAGCGGGCGAACTGGCGATGGAAGTGGACTGGGTGCGGGTTTATTCTGCGGGGGAGTGAGTTAGGGGTTCGATTGCAAATGAGATTGCTCAAAGCACGAATTGCCTCGCCATATGCCAAAAGAGACAGCCTATCGAAATGAGCGCAAGTACATGGGGAACGCCAACTTCGATCCAGCGGAAATGCCACCTGTCCGTTCCACGTAATTTTGTGTCGAGCGCTAGGAATTCGGTGGTTTGCGTCTTGAGGCGATTCTCCAGAGAGTCGAGCCTAACACGTGCCTCTTTTAGAGAGTCGTCCATAGTAGGCTCTCGATTCTTGCCATGAAAAAGGGAACTATATACTTGTGTGACCCATTGACGTGGGTCCGATAAGTGCCTATAAGCAGGATAACAAAAGCGGAGATATCCTGTGCTAAAGTCCTTCAATTCACTGATCCAGATGATGGAAGCCATCCCTGACGAACAGGCGGCAATCGACCACTTTACGGCTATCCGCTGGAAGAACGGCGCGTTCTGTCCACACTGTGGAGCGACCCGCGTTTACCACTTTTCAAATGGCCGCAGCCACAAATGCGGAGAGTGCCGTAGGCGCTTCTCGATCCGCGTCGGGACCATCTTTGAGGACAGCAAGCTGCCACTTCGCAAGTGGCTCCTCGCTATCTGGCTCATCACCAGTCACAAGAAGGGCATCGCCAGCACGCAGCTGGCAAAGGATATTGGCATCACTCAGAAAAGCGCGTGGTTCGTCACGCAGCGCCTGCGTGAAGCCATCCGCACTCAATCTTTCAATCGCACCCTCAAAGGCGACGTTGAAGCAGACGAGACGTTCGTTGGTGGCAAAGAGAAGAACAAGCACGCATGGCAGCGCACTGGCGGTAAACAGGGCGGCAAAGGCAAGATTGCCGTTCTCGGTGTTCTTGAGCGCGACGGTGAACTGCGCACGACAATCACGCCAAATATGGGCGCTAAAGCGGTGCAGGCTGTTATTCGGGAGCACGTTGAGACGGGGGCAAACATGCTCACAGATGAGCACGGCTCGTTCGTCGGTCTGGCGCGTGATTACACGCACTTGCGGGTCAACCACAGTGCAGGCGAGTATGTCCGGCACTATTGCGTTCACAGCAATGGCATTGAGAGCGTTTGGGCCTTGTTCAAGCGCCAGATCATCGGCACCCACCATTCGCTGTCCCCCAAGCACTTGTCGCGCTATCTGGGTGAAATGACATGGCGCTTCAATCTACGGGAAATGGACGAAGGTGAGCGGGTTAACGCCCTCCTTGCCCAGACCAGTGGTCGGCTCACCTACAAGGAGCTGATAGCGTGACGAACGGCGAGAAGCGCGAAAAGCCGCTACATCTCGATATGGACCCAGACGAGGCGCTAGAGCGGTTCATGCAGACCGATCCGGCAGAATTGAAACGCAGACTGGATAAGAAAAAGCCCCCGCCGAAGCGGGGGCCAAGTGTTTCTAAAAAGCCGAAGCCGAGCGACTAGCTCTTGGTGCGGAAGTGGGCGCGGACGTGTTCGATACGTCCATGCCGGATACGGAAATACGCTTGGATATAGACCATCGGCCCCTCCATCGCATGATGTGGGTTGCATCCGGTGTCGTTTGGTGCGATTCAGAGTTTCCAGAACTGGTCGCTTCGGCACCGGAACGAGAGGCCACCCCTGCGGGTGGCCTTTTTCGTTTCTGGTTAGATCAGGGGTCCATAGTATGCTCCATCGGTTGCCGGTTTTCCGGGTTGCGATGGAAGCTCTCACAAAGGGCGAAGCATGTCGGACAGAAAAGGTCAGAAACTGATTTTCGACCAAACTGAAAAGGTCAAAAACTAGTTTTTGACCTCCGACTGAATAGCTTCCCAAAGCTGCTTAGCCCTTGACCTTACTGCCGTTTCTCCAGCCTTTTTGTCATTCGACACAAGCCAGTCGTGCATTGCTCGCTCGATATCAGCTTGGCGCTTCGGATTGAGGTCGCCGTTATAGAGTTGTGCCGCAATGGATGCCCACAGTTGATCCCAAAACTGCTTTGGAGGGCGACCACCGCTGCCCTGTTTTGATGGAATGCTGGGCCTGCCTAGATCGACGACTGAATTTGCAGCTTTCGAACAAAACTCGTTTATGGGACCGGGATCAAAACGGATGCCGGTCAAGTAGTGTTGGAACTCGCAGCGCTCAGTTGTGCGCCATCCCATATCCAGAGGATCATCAGGTTGAAAATCGCCAGATACCCAAAAATCGTCTTTCCATGGGATGGCCGCTATCCGATCCCACGTCCTGCCTTTGTGTAAGCCAACAATCGTCTCTGTCCTGAAGTCAGTAGGATCATCTGAAATCACCCGTACATGCCAGCCACCCGCACGGAGCGAGCCAGCTCGCAATCTGCCTTTGAGCCAATTGACGGCCTGCTCGCGATCATCAAGCCCTGCCGCTATGAGCGAGCGGACAACCTCGAACGGATCGGGCCAACTAAGCCAAACTTCTTCGGTAAAACGCGACTCACTGACCATCCGCCTATTTTGCCGGAATCTCGCTCTGGGTCAAACAGGTATATAGGCCCCATGAAAAACTGCAACGTTCTCTTCATGTTCTACAAATAATTCTGCAGTTTCGCCTATCCGGTCGGCATTCTTGTAAAGCTGCTGCGTATTTCGAAGGAGTATTGTGTAGTATTCTGCCAAGTCAGGGTAAGCCATATCTCGGTGCACTTCTGGCTTCTCGTTTTGGAAGCCCACCCAGCTCTGTTTGAAAACGTTTGCAGCAGATTTCAGCGCGATTGCTTCTTCTTTGAGTTTATCGGAATTGTGCTGAAGCCACTGCACACTTCTCGCTGCGGATCTAAAGTTTTCTTCAAACCCACTGAGTGAGTCACGCGCGCTCTTTAGGTCGCCTTCCACATTTGTATTCAGCTCCAAGAGCAGTGCCTGAGCATTGCTGCCGCGACGCGCCACCGCTATTTTCGAATTGTATTGCAAAACGATCCGGTGCGCCTCGCGACGGAAATGCCACCAAAGGAATAGAATCAGCGGCATCAGCAAGGCAGCCACCAACCAGCCTTCTATGGCGACTGCACCCACCAGCGTGCTGACCACTATTTCTCCCGCTTCCAACTCCTCTTTGGGAATTGGTCGCGAAAGCCCAAGCAAGACACCCCCAACGCCTACCCAAAGTAGATTGCGACGCGCTTTGCGAAACTCGTCATCAAGCAAGACAGCAGGCTTTTCCGCGTCACTTGCATTCCGCGCCTGACGCCAGTTTTGCCAAGCAAGTACAGGCGAGCGAATCCATTTGATCATGTGAGCAAACCATCCCAACTCCATCGCGTTAATGCCCGATAGGGTATGATCAACTCCAAACAGCCTCAGGCGGAAGGCTCATCAGGATAGCGTCGATATTGCCGCCGGTTTTCAGGCCGAACAGCGTGCCCCGGTCATACACCAGATTGAACTCGGCATATCTCCCGCGCCATTCGAGTTGTTGCAGCTTTTCCGCTTCAGTCCACTCGGCATTCATGCGCGCGCGTACCAGTTGCGGGTAGATGTCGAGGAAGGCCTCGCCCACATCCTTGGTGAAGGCCAGATTGCGGTCGAATGACGGATCGTCATCGCATTCCAGATGGTCGTAGAAAATCCCGCCCACGCCGCGATGCACGCCGCGGTGGGGGATGTAGAAATAGTCGTCCGCCCATTTCCTAAATCGGTCATAGTAGGTCGGGTTGTGCGCGGCGCAGGCAGCGCGCAGGCGGGCGTGGAAAGCCTCTGTGTCTTCCTCATAGGGAATTGGCGGATTGAGGTCCGCGCCGCCGCCGAACCATGCCGCCTGCGTGGTCAGGAAGCGGGTGTTCATATGCACCGCAGGGACATGCGGGTTGGCCATGTGCGCGACCAGGCTGATGCCGGTGGCGGAGAATTCGGGATTATCCTCGCTAGCGCCATTCACCTGCCCTGCAAATTGCGGGTTGAACGTGCCGGAGACGGTGGAGACGTTGACCCCGACCTTCTCGAACACCTTGCCCTTCATCAGTCCTTGCACGCCGCCGCCGCCGTCCGAGCCATCATCGGTGTCGCGGTCCCACGGCGTGTATTGGAAGCTGGCGTCCGACCCGGCCTCGCGCTCTATACTTTCGAACGCTGCGCAGATGCGGTCCCGCAAGCTCTCGAACCACGTGCGGGCGGTTTGGGTCTGTTTGGTGTGGTCGGTCATCTCTTGCTCCCCCCTCCCACCTGCGGGAGGGGCCGGGGTGGGCCTGTCATTCAGCGGGCTGAAGCCCACCCCCTGCGATTAGGCAACCGCTGACGCGGTGGCAAGTCTCGCTCCCCTCCCGCAGGCGGCAGGGGCTTGTCATCACAACAATGTCTCGCCATTGAAGCGTCATGGTTCCCGTTTCGTTCACTTTCCCCTTTTGCGGCGACGAGTTTCGCCTTGTGCCGCAGGATGGCGGGGCGCGGGCGCTGTTCTGGCCGCGGGAGAACGCGCTGCTGGTGGCCGATTTGCATCTTGAAAAGGCGAGCTTTTTTGCGCGCCACAACCAGTTCCTGCCGCCCTATGACAGCCGCGAGACGTTGGAGCGGGTGGCGGAGGCTGTGCGGCTGACGGGCGCGCGGCGGGTCTACACGCTGGGCGACAATTTCCACGATTCGGATGGCTCGCAGCGGCTGGAACCCCATGCCGCCGGAATGCTCGCCGCCCTCACCCGCGCGACCGATTGGGTCTGGATTACCGGCAATCATGACCCCGGAATGGAGGCCAAGAGCGGCGGCACCATTGCTGAGGAGCTGGAGGTGGGCGGTATGGTCCTGCGCCACATGGCCAAACGCGGCGAAACGCGGCCCGAGCTATCGGGTCACTTCCACCCCCGTGTGCAAGTAAAAGTGCGCCAACGCCACATTCGCCGCCCCTGCGCGGTGGTCTCACAACATGGGCCGGGAAGCGGGCGGATGATCCTGCCCGCCTTTGGCGCGCTCACCGGAGGCATGAACGCAGCCGACCCTGCGATCATCAAGGCG
>DFBR01000076.1:9916-11869 GCA_002367375.1 Erythrobacter sp. UBA3075
TCAAGCGCCGGCGTTCGCATCCGCTCACTTGGCTATCCTCGCCTGAATCCCTCCGCTCCGCTGCGGGGCGGCTGCGGGCGCGCATTCGCGCTTGCCGTCGCAAGCGCGACGGTTTTGGTGCGATCAAGCTAGTCGGGCGCTGATTTCGGGCGCGACCAGCAACCGACATAGGCCGACTGGCCGCCCGCAGCGGGCGCAGCTTGCCTGCGCATCTAGCGAGGACGCGCGCCCGGATGGGCGTGCGCAAAACAAAAACCTCCCCTAGCGCTCGCCACATTTACGCCTTACATAGAAGCTCGATACCAACCACTAAAGGAGCGATTCCCATACCACGTCCACCCCGCCGTTCGATGGCACCGCCGGTCAAATCCGGCCCGAAATACGATAACATGATCCAGTCAGACAAGGTCCGCGTCATTGATGGCGAAGGTGAAAACCTTGGCGTCATGTACACCAATGAAGCGATTGAGCAGGCCGCTGAAGTGGGCTTGAATCTCGTCGAGGTGTCACCCAACGCCAACCCACCGGTCTGCAAGTTCCTTGATGTTGGCAAGCACCGCTACGAAGCCCAGAAAAAGGCCAATGCGGCGCGCAAGACGCAGAAAACCCAGGACATCAAGGAAGTGAAGATGCGTCCGAACATCGACACCCATGATTACGATGTGAAGATGCGCAATGTGAACAAGTTCATCGACAATGGCGACAAGGTGAAAATCACCCTGCGCTTTCGCGGACGTGAAATGGCGCACCAGCATTTGGGTATGGACCTGCTCAAGCGGGTGCAGGACGATATGGCCGAAACCGCCAAGATCGAAGCTTTCCCGCGCCTCGAAGGGCGTCAGATGCTGATGGTGCTCGCACCGAAATAAGATGATACGGATTTTGGCGACATATGCGGGGGCACTGACAGCAGCGCTCCCGCTCGCCAGCGCAGTTCCCACCGCCGCACAGGAAACTCCGGCGGAAGATGTCGAGCTGATTGGAACGGTCAGCGGCATGGTCGAAGTGGATCGCCCGACCTGTCCGCCCGATTATCTGTGCTTCAACAGCACCTATCTGATGACGCTGGAAAATATCCAGCACCTCTCCGGCCCGCCACTGGATGGGCCACCCGCCTTCACGATTTCACTCCACAGCGCATACCAGCCGGGCATGATTGTCCGCTTGACGGTACGCGATACGGGCGGAGAGCAATGGCAGGTGATTGAGCGCCGGATCATGGGTTACCATGATGCCGCATCCACTAAGGGCGATTAGACCCGTTCCTCAAGCCTGCCCGATATCGCGCAGCATTTCCACGAACCAGTCCTGCGACACATCGAAGCGCTTGCCGCCCTTGATCCGTTCGAATTCGATGGGGCGCATTTCGTCGCCGCACTCCTCATCCTGCCCGATCACGCCTGATTGCCCGTTCAGCGCCGCATCGACCGCGCGGCGCGTGCAGTCGCGGATCAGCGCAAGGTCGGCTTCGTTGGCGGGGGCCGAACGGGAGAAATAACCGCTCTTTTGCACCAGTACTTTTTCCGCACCGATTTCCTCGGCAAGGCGGGTGCCAAACCATTGGCCCGGATTGACCTTGTCCAATTTCACATGACCGAACGGATCACGCGGCACTTCTTCGCCGGCAGCTTCCATTGCGGCGACAATTTCGCTTAACCCCGCGCCTTCGGAAATGAACAGATTTACGCCGTCCTGCTCGTCCATCACGGCGCGCAGGCGCTTGGCTTCTACGGCAATATCGAACGGGCGTTCGGGCACGAAAACCCCGTGTACATTCCAGCGTGCAGCGGCATTTTCCATCCACTCGACAAAGGGCGCGTTCTTGACCCAGCGATGGTGCGCTTCGGCAGTCGCTGCGGTCAGCCATCCGCAATGGCGGCCCATCACCTCGTGCACTGTCAACATGCGCGGATTGGCAGTGTGTTCGGCGATGACATTGCGCGCAAACACCGC
>DFBR01000035.1:0-689 GCA_002367375.1 Erythrobacter sp. UBA3075
GCCGGACAGAGTTGTGAAACTGTCCGAATTGGTGACCAGATCGCCCGCGACCAGCGCGAAAAGGTGACTCGGCTTGGGCCATGGGTCGTGCCACTGCGCCCAATGCGTGCCATCCTCTCCCTCACCTTCATCCTCCAGATTACCGTTGGACAGCAGCACCGGAAATTGCGCCTTCGGCCCGCTCATCCGCACGCGATAGGTCGAGAGAACATCGGGGCGGTCGGGGAAAAAGGTGATGCGACGAAAGCCCTCAGCCTCGCATTGGGTGCAGAGAATTCCGTTGGAGGCGAAGAGGCCCATCAGCGCAGTGTTTTCGGACGGATTGATCTGCGTGGTGACTTCGATTTGGTGCGCATCGCCCGGCAGGCTGACGATCAGATCATTGCCTTCCATCGCCCAGCTTGAGACCGTCTCGCCATCCACTTTGACCGCAAGCGGCTCCAGCCCGTCTCCATCAAGTTGGATTGTCGGTGACGCTTCAGCCTGCGGATTACGCTCCACCGTCAGCACTGCGGTGACATGCGTTTCCACCAGCCCAAGCACAAAATCGAGCGAAACCTCGGGCACCAGCCACGGGAATGGTAGATAATCCTCGCGCCTGATGATGGCGGGTTCCAGCGGCTTGTGGGCCGCATCAGCCATTTCGGGATTGCCTTCCGGCGTCGAGGGGGTGCGAGCGATATCCATGG
>DFBR01000035.1:798-11925 GCA_002367375.1 Erythrobacter sp. UBA3075
CGATGGCGATGGCGATTTCGATGATGCGGACAATGTCGCGCAACAGATCAACAGGGCCGACTATGTGTTGTCCTCAGTCCCGCCTGCTGACCGCAGCGACCCAGTGCTCGATACCTATGGCGATGCCTTGGCCGGGAAACGCCTCGGCTATCTGTCTTCAACCGGTGTCTATGGGGACACAAAGGGGGCCTGGGTCGATGAAAGCTCTCCGACAGGCACCGGACGCCGCACTGCGAGAGCACAATGCGATGCCGCTTGGCTGGAACGCGGGGCGCATGTGTTTCGCCTGCCCGGAATTTACGGTCCGGACCGCAGTCCGCTAGACCGGGTGCGCAGCGGCAAGGCGCATCGGATCGATTTGCCGGGTCAGGTCTTCAGCCGGGTCCATGTGGACGACATCGCCAGCGGCGTAATCGCGGCGATGACAGGCGATGCTCCTGGAGACGCCTACAATCTTGGCGACGATCTGCCGTGCAGCCAGAATACGGTGATTGAGGAAGCATGCCGCTTGCTTGGCGCGGAACCGCCGCCACTCCAGACCATAGACGAGGCGGGCCTATCGGATATGGCGCGCGGCTTTTATGCGGAGAACCGCCGGGTGGCGAATGGTAGGGCGAAGCGTGTGCTCGGCTGGCAGCCTGCCTACCCGACCTATCGCGAAGGGTTACGCAGTTTGTTTTGATGGGGCTTCGCGCGCCCGCAGAGCAATCACCAGTCCGATCACCGCCAGCACCGCGCCGCTCACTGTCAGCACATTCCAGCGATAGCCTTCAAACAGGGTCGAAAGCAGCATGGCGACAATCACGACAACGATCCCGTTATAAGCCGCGCGGCCCGCGCCGATTTCGCGCACCAGCGTGTAATGTAGCGGGAAGGTCACGACCGACCCGGCCAGCGCCAGCCACCCGATGCCCAGCCAAAAGCTTGCGCGGGTCGGCAGCACAGGAGGCCCCGCCGTCACCCACGCGAGGACAAAGTCGGCAATCGTGCCATACAGCATCGCCCACGCCAGCAGGCTGACCATCGGCAGCGCGCGGCCCGTCTCATTCGCCTGAATAACATTCGCGATGCTCGCCGCGAGAATGCCAATGACCGCCCAAAAAATGCCCAGCGGGATGGAACCGCCGAGCGGATTGAGCCCCGCCTCATGCCACAGCAGCAGCGCAATGCCGCTCATCGCGACGCAAGTGCCCAGCACGAAATTGCGCGTGATGCGCTGCCCCAGCACCAGCCAGCCAAGGCCAGCATTGGCGACAATAAGCATGGTGAACATCACTGCCACAATGCCCGATGTCAGGTGCAGTTCGGAGCGGTAGACGAAATTGAAATTGCCGCAGAATTGCGCCACGCCGACTGCCAGCGCGAGCATTTGTCCGGCCTTCCCGATGCGCAGGGATTTGCCCATCAGCTTCGCCACAAGGAACATCGCGGGCGTCGCCACGGCAAACCGGATTGCGACCGACCAGCTTGGCGCGACGCCATCGATCTGGTCGGTAATCACCCACCATGTCGAGCCCCAGATCATGCCGGTCAGCAGGAAAGGAATGATGATCCGCAGGCGCCGCAGCGCGTGCGGCGGCAATGCGCTCATAGAGCGGCGATAGCCTTGCCCAGAGCTGCCGCGTGATCTGGATCGGTCGCCCAACTCGTGACGAGGCGTATACAGTGATCGTCCCAGTCGTAGAAGGAAAAGCCCTGGTCGCGCAGGGCAGCGCGTTCTTCCGCACTCATGCGCACGAACAATTCGTTGATCTGTGCCGGATGGACCAGCCGCTCACCAACACCCTCGGCGATCAATTGCGCCGTATCATTGGCGGCGCGCGCATTGGCGAGCCACAGATCATCCTCCAGCATTGCGAGAATCTGCGCTGCGAGAAAGCGCCCCTTGCTCTGCAAATGGCCCGCGCGCTTGCGCCGCCAGCGCACCAGCTCGGCCTTGTCGGAATCGAAGAACACGATGGCTTCCGCCCCCATGCCGCCGTTTTTCACAAAGCCGAAGCTGAGCGCATCAACCGGGCCTGCCGCATCGCCCGGAGCGCAACCAAGATGCGCCGCCGCATTGGCAAAGCGCGCGCCATCCATATGCAGGCCAAGGCCATGCTCGCGCGCCAGACCGGCAATCGCGCTGATTTCATCAGGGCGATAGGCCAACCCATATTCGCTCGCTTGCGTGATCGAGATCGCGTGAGCAGGCACCTGATGCACACCGCGCGTGATCCCGGCGAGAACGTCGCCAATGCTGTCAGGCGTCAGCTTTGCGCCTTCGCCCTTGGCGAGCAGCAGCTTCGCGCCGTGGAGGTAGAATCCGGGCGCGCCGCACTCATCCATCTCGATATGCGCTTCTTCGTGGCAGATCACCCCGCCATGCGGCTCCACCATGGTGGCGAGCGCAAGGCAGTTGGCTGCCGTGCCGGTTGCCACCCAAAGCGCCGCGCAGTCACGCCCGAACAGCGCAGAAAAGCGTGCGTCCAGCTCGCGGCTGAGCGCATCGGTATCATAGGGCGTATCGGCGCTGTCGGCGGCGCGCATTGCGTCCCATACGCGGGGGTGCACAGGGGCAGCATTGTCTGACATGAATTGCATCATGGAACGCCATGGCCCTACGGGTGGTTTGGCGCAAGAAGGAGAAACACATGGCCGATCCGGCAATCGAAGTGACGGACGAGACGACGCATGGCGCTTACCGTGCAGACGTGGAGGGAACCGACGTCAAGGCAGAGCTGACATGGAAGGCGCGCAGCCCGGTTAGTCAGAATGGTGGGACGCGGATTGCCGACCGTACTTTCACGCCCCCGCAGGCGCGCGGTCAGGGGATCGCCCGCAAACTCGTCGAAGCGATGATTGCCGATGCGCGCGAGCAGGGTTTCAAAATCGTGCCGCAATGCCCCTATGTCGCGGCGCTGTTTCGCAAAAACCCCGATTGGGCCGATCTGCGCGCCGATTAGTCGATCTAGGGCTATCGCGGCAGATTGGCGAAATCGACCGAGGCGATCGAATCAAGCACGGCGCCGCGCAATTTGCGGGCATCATCAAGATTGAGGCCGTTGAACGCAAAATTGCCGCCCGCCATGCCGAATTTCAGATTGCAATAGCCGCGCCAGCGCGCCAGCGGACCTTGTGCAATCTCGACCGAATGCAGCTTTATCCGATTGGCGATCTGCGTGCGCGGTCCGAGCCAGCCGCGCCGTGACAGCACCTGTGCCGGATCGAGCGCGTGCCGATCATAGCGCCAGAGATAGAATTCGCGTGCGACAATCAGGGTGATGACGGCAAGCACGGCGATGGCAATTACAGTCATGCCGGGCTCAAGCTGTCCGGCTGAAGCAATTGCAGCGGTGAAGGCGAAGATGCCAACCATGCTGATCACAAGCGCGGTGATCACAGCGCGGTCGAAATAATAATTCGGGCTGGGGCGTCGCCATTCTTCCGCCCCATCGGGCAGGGTGAAGCCTGCCTCCCGAACAATCGGCTCAATCTCGTCCATCTTGGCAAAAGGCGCGACATCGTGGTTCGCCTTGCCCGAATCCTGCGCCAGACTGATGAAGCTGAGGCCATGCCAGCCGAACCGGCGACGGATGAACCCGGTGGACAGGACCAGCGCCTGCACCCGGTGAACGGGCATCACCACGTCTGTTTTGGTCAGCAGGCCGCGGCGACGGCGGAAACCCTTGGCGGTGCGTTCCAGCTTGAATCCCCAGTCGCGCACGAAAGTCTTGGCGATACCGCTCACCATTCCGACCACCACGACCGTCAGCAGCAGATAGACAATGCCAAGAATGCGGGCGGCGGTGTCCATACCATCGACATATTTTCCTGCTTCGAAATAGCCTTCGTCGCGAATATATTGCTCGGCATAATCCCACACGTCGAAGGGCAGTAGAAACTCCAACTGCTGTGCCGCACCAAGGATCACTGCGAAGATCACCAGCGAGAAGCTGAACAGGCCGAATATCATCAGGCGGCGCTGATCCATTGCGAACAGCACGCGGCCTTCAGGCTGGACTGCAGGTTGCGGCGCATCTTCGGCACCCGTAGCGGGCAGCGCCGCTAATGCCTGATCCTCGGAGCCCTCAACAAGCTCGCGCACGGTTTCGCGCAGCCGCTCGCCTTCTTCTTCGGTGACCAACGCCAGCTTCAGCTCATCCTTGCCGGCCGCGCCGGTTTCAAACTTCACTTCGACAAGGCCAAGCAGGCGCGGGATCAGCTTCTGTTCGAGGCTGACGTCCTGAATGCGGTCATAGGGGACAGAGCGGGCTGAGCGGCTGATGATGCCCTGCTCCAGCCGCACATCGCTGGAGCCAACGCGATAGCGCAGGCGATACCATTGCAGCCACGCGGGCAGGACAGTGACACTAAGAATCAGCAACAGAACAGGGATCGCGAACAGAGCGGCGTATCCGAACACTTCACTCGTATTCTCGTCCCGCGCAGCGCTGTATAAAATGATGATGGCTGGGATTACGCCCTGTACCATCGTCCGCAGAGTCTGCGCAGCGATCGTCAACTTACTTACGCGCCGCCATTCGCCAATTTCGATGGCGTCGTCATCCGTGACCTGAACGATGTCGCTCGTCTCGCCCATCACAGCGATTCGCGCTTCACATGCTGGCGAATTTCCTCGCGCATGACCTTGGCATTGTCGAACGCCAGCCCCGGCAGCGTGACAGAGGCATTGTGCGTGCCGGCCGTATGCAAGATCAAACGGGCAATGCCGAAGGCTCGTTCCAGCGGGCCTTGTTCGACATCGAGATGCTGCACCCGGCTGAACGGGACGACGGTATCGGCGTGGAACAGCACACCCTTCACCACCCGCAGCCGGTCAGCCGCCATATGATACCCGCGCGAGCGATAGCGCTTCATCGGGAGCACGATAATCAGGAGGATGACGAGGATCAGTACCGGTATGCCCGGCGCCCATGCAGGCACGATCTCGGCGAATGACAACACGCCTGCACCGATGACGAAGGGTAGAGTGACCAGCAACCCCTCAATCCGCATGACCGTGGTGTAACTGGGATCGAGCTGTGTCAGAGGTTCTGCGTCCATGGGTGGTTTATAGGCACAACACGGTCCTGTGTGGAAGGATGTTTGTTTGTTTCATGAGCCCGCATCCGGGCGCGCCATCCTCGGTGCTGATCCCTCCGCTTCGCTGCGGGGCACCTGCGGTCGCGCAGTCGCGCTCTGTCGGTGCCTAATCGGCACCGAGCCAGTGCTTACCAAACAACTTGTGCAAATACTCGGTCGCGACCAGCGACCGACAAAGGGCGACGGGCCGCCCGCAGGTGCCCCGCAATGAAAGCACGAACGAAGTGAGGGCCGAATGGAGGGAATAGCACCGAGGATGATCGCGCAGATGCGCGATCTCAAACAAAATGGTGCCACGAGAGAGAATCGAACTCTCGGCCTCACCCTTACCAAGGGTGCGCTCTACCACTGAGCTACCGCGGCTTATCCGATAAGGCGCGCGCTATTGTCGCGCATCCGATGAATGTCAAGCCAAGCTTGAGGTGTTGGTAACGATACGTCAAAAGGTATCGCATGAGCAAGGACACAACCCGCGAAGAACGCCTCGCCGCCAAGCTGCGCGAAAACCTGCGCAAGCGCAAAGCACAGGCGCGCGGTATCGCAGAAGGCGAGCCATCACCCTCTGACCTTCCCAAGAACGCCAAGGACAGCTAACGCGCGGCCTTTCCGCTACTACAGGAGTATCCGCCCATGCCGACCTTGATCCTCGTCCGCCACGGCCAGAGCGAATGGAACCTCGCCAACCGCTTCACCGGCTGGTGGGATGTCGATGTCACTGAAAAGGGCGTGGAAGAAGCGCGCGAAGCCGGGCGGCTGCTCAAAGCGAAAGGTCTCTTCCCTTCGCTCGCCTTCACCAGCGTGCAGAAGCGCGCGATCAAGACGTTGCATCTGGCGCTGGAAGAATGCGAGCGGCTGTGGATCCCCGAAATCAAGGATTGGCGCCTGAATGAGCGGCATTATGGCGGGCTGACCGGCCTCAACAAGCAGGAAACACGTGAGAAGCACGGCGATGAACAGGTCCACATCTGGCGTCGCAGCTTTGACGTGCCGCCACCGCCGATGGAAAAGGGCGACCAATACGATCCCGGCAATGATCCGCGCTATGAAGGCATCGATGTCCCGCAGACCGAAAGCCTCAAGCTAACGATCGAGCGCGTACTGCCCTATTGGGAAAGCACGATCTTGCCCGAGCTGACGAAGGGTGAGACGGTCATCATCTCCGCCCATGGCAATTCGCTGCGCGCGCTGGTGAAGCATCTGTCGAATATTTCCGATGATGAGATCACCGGTCTCGAAATTCCCACCGGCCAGCCGATCATCTATGAATTCGATGATTCGATGGTGCCTGGCGAACGATACTATTTGAAGGATTCGTAAGAGCATGACTGCAAAAGTCGCAATCGTGATGGGTAGCCAGTCTGACTGGCCGACCATGCAATGCGCCGCCAAGGTGCTCGATGAGCTGGGCGTCGCGCATGAGGCTCGCATCGTCTCTGCGCACCGCACGCCGGACCGGCTGCACGCTTTCGGCAAGGGCGCGGCGGAGGAAGGCTTTCAGGTCATCATCGCAGGCGCAGGCGGTGCGGCGCATTTGCCGGGCATGATCGCCGCGCTCACGCATCTGCCGGTGCTGGGCGTGCCGGTGAAGTCGAAAGCGCTCAATGGCCTCGATAGCCTGCTCTCCATCGTGCAGATGCCCGCAGGAATACCAACAGGCACGCTGGCGATTGGCGAAGCGGGCGCAACCAATGCCGGACTGCTGGCGGCCTCGATCCTCGCACTGGGTGATGACGCTTTGGCCACGCGCTTGCAGGAATGGCGAACTAAGCAGACTGAGCGAGTGGCGCAGACTCCGGTCGATTAACAACTACCGAGCGTCCTGAGCTTGTCGAAGGACTGTCTTTCCTTCTAGCGAAGCAAATTAAAGAGCAGCCCTTCGACAAGCTCAGGGCATACGGAGGTGGGATTGCTAAGCGCAGGCGCGACAATCGGGATTTTGGGCGGCGGACAGCTGGGCCGAATGCTCGCCATGGCTGCTGCCCGGCTCGGCTATCGCTGCCACATTTACGCGCCCGAAGCTGATAGCGTCGCCGCTGAAGTCGCCGCCGCTTTTACCAATGCCGCGTGGCAAGACCGTGATGCACTGGCGACCTTTGCCAAGGCCTGCGACGCCATCACTTACGAATTCGAGAATGTGCCGGTCGATCCGCTTTCGGTGATTCCCGAAACCATGCTGGCACCGGGGATCAAAGCGCTGGAGATCGCGCAGGATCGCGTGAGTGAAAAGCGCTTTGTCGAAGAGATTGGCGGACGGCCCGCTCCCTATATGGCTGTTGACCATTCAGGCGATCTCACATCAGCGATGGCGCGTGTCGGCACGCCCGGCATCCTCAAGACAAGACGCGATGGCTATGATGGCAAGGGCCAGTGGGCGATTGCTTCCGAGCATGAGGCAGACGGCATCCGTATCCCCGACACGGGCACGGTTTACGAAGGCCGCGTCAGTTTCGACTGCGAGTTCTCGGTCATCCTCGTGCGCGCCAGCCATGGCGAAGTGCGCTTCTGGGATTCGACGCTGAACACGCATGAGGGCGGCGTACTGGCGCATAGCGAGCTGCCCGCCCCGGCAATTGTCAGCGAACAAGTGGAAGAGGCGCGCGCGCTGGCGCAGAAAATTGCCGAAGCGCTCGGCTATGTCGGCGTTTTAACCTGCGAATTCTTTGCCACCAAGCAAGGGCCGGTGTTCAACGAAATGGCTCCGCGCGTCCACAATTCAGGGCATTGGACAATCGAGGGCGCCGTCACCAGCCAGTTTGAAAACCATATCCGCGCGGTCGCCGGCCTGCCGCTGGGCGACACCGCCAGCGTGGCCGACAAGATGGTGATGGACAATCTTATCGGCGGCGAAGCGCTCGACATGGCGCGCCACCTCGCTGATCCGGCAGCGCATCTCCATCTCTACGGCAAGGCCGAAGCGCGCGACGGGCGCAAGATGGGCCACATCACGCGGGTCGGGTAAGATGGCGCAAGATGTCCTTTTCATCGTCGTGCGCGCGACCAATGGCGTGATTGCCCGCGATGGCGCGGTGCCATGGGCGATTTCGGAAGATTTGCAGAGGTTCAAAAAACTCACCATCGGCAATCCCATGGTCATGGGCCGCAAGACCTTTGAAAGCCTGCCCGGTCTGCTCCCCGGTCGCCGCCATATCGTGCTCACCCGGCAGGAAGGTTGGAGCGCCGATGGAGCGGAAGTCGCGCACAATGTCGATGCGGCGCTCGCATTGGCGGGAGCGGGTAATTTCGCCGTCATCGGAGGGGCGGAGATATTCCATCTGCTGCGCGACTACGGCACGCGCTTCGAACTGACCGAAGTGCATGAAGACACAAGCGGCGATGTCACCATGCCCTCACCCGCAGACGATCCAAGTTGGATCGAAGTGGCGCGCGAGCAACGCGCAGCTGCCGGAGGCTTCCCACCGTATGATTTCGTCACTTATGAGAGGCGTGCATGACCGGGAAAATCGCCAAGTGGTTGGGCGTTCTTTTGCTCCTGGCAGTGGCAGGATTCTTCGTCTTCGCCCCCGGCATGGCCGAGCGAGATATGAATGTGATCGATGGCGGACCGCTGCTCGAAATCAGCGATGAAGCGCGCGAATTGCACGCTTCGCTCACTATCGTGGACCTACATTCCGACACGTTGCTGTGGAAGCGCGATATGACGGACCGAACGGATCGCGGGCATATGGATTTGCCGCGCCTGATCGAAGGCAATGTCGCGCTGCAAGTGTTCTCCAGCGTCAGCAAAGTGCCTGCCGGGCAGAACTATGAAGGCAATTCCGCCGATGCGCGCGACAGTATCACACTGCTGTCCATCGGCCAGTTGCAGCCCATCTCGACATGGTTTTCGCCCTATGAGCGATCTTCATGGCACGCCAGCCGACTACTGCGCGCCGCCAACGCAGCGCCGGATGCGCTGCACATGGTCCGCTCGGTTGAGGAGATCGACGCGGTGCTGGACGCGCGCAATTCCACTGGGCGACCCATCGCGGCAATGTTCTCGGTGGAAGGGCTGCACAATCTGGAGGGCGATGCGACCAATCTTCAGCGTTTGTACGACAGCGGAATGCGCATGGCCGGCATCACGCACTTCTTCGACAACGAACTCGCCGGCTCTATGCATGGCGAGGAAAAGGGCGGGCTGACAGGCTTCGGGAGCGAGATGGTGCGCGAAATGGAAGCGCTCGGCATTATCGTTGATATCGCCCATTGCAGCCATCAATGCGTGGCCGATGTGCTCAGCATGGCGCGCCGCCCTGTTATCTCCAGCCACGGCGGCGTGCAGGCAAGCTGTGCGGAAAATCGCAACCTCACCGATGACGAGATACGCGGCGTCGCAGCGACCGGCGGCGTGATCGGCGTGGGCTATTTTGAAGGCGCGGTGTGCGATATCTCGCCCGCGTCGATCGTTGCAGCGATGCGCCACATCACCGATCTTGTCGGCGTACAGCATGTCGCTTTGGGCAGCGATTACGATGGAACGGTGACGGTCCGTTTTGACACATCGCAAGTGGTGCAGGTGACGCAGGGCCTGCTGGATGATGGCTTTAACGAGGCCGAGATTCGCGCGATTATGGGGCTGAACGCGCTGCGCGTGATCCGCGCCGGGATTGCTCCGATGGAGGAGGCCGCGTGAGGTTCTCCCACCGCGATACCATTCCTGAAAGCTTACGCGGCGCGGTTATCGCGCTCGGCAATTTTGACGGGTTTCATCGCGGCCATCAGCATGTGGTCGCCGAAGCGGTGGAATGGGCGCGTGCAGAGGGTCGCCCCGCCATCGTCGCCACTTTCGATCCCCATCCAGTGCGCCATTTCGCACCGCATGTACCGCCCTTCCGCCTCACCACGCTCGACCAGCGCGAAGAGCTGTTCGCAGCGGCGGGCGCGGATGCGATGTTGGTGTTTGAATTTGGTGACGAACTGGCTGCGACCGAAGCCGAGAGTTTCGTGCGCGACCTGCTGGCAGGACATATCGGCGCGGGCGGAGTGGTCACTGGCGAGGACTTCACCTTCGGCAAGGGCCGCGGCGGCAATACGCAGGTGCTGCGCGAAGTTGGCGCGACCTGCGGCATCGAGGCGCGCGCCATTGGTCCTGTGGGCGAAGCGGGGCAGACCATCTCCTCCAGCCGTATCCGCGATGCGCTCAAAGCGGGCGAATGCGATGTTGCCGCGCATCTGCTCAGCCGCCCGTTCACCGTGCGCGGCACAGTGATCCACGGCGACAAGCGCGGGCGCGAATTGGGCTATCCCACCGCCAATATCGACATGGGTCACTATCTGCGCCCACGTTTCGGCATATATGCGGTGACGGGCCGGGTGCTCTCGACCGGGCAGGAGCTGAAAGGCGCGGCCAATATGGGTGTGCGCCCGCAATTCGATCCGCCGAAAGAATTGCTCGAGCCCCATTTCTTCGATTTTGACGACGATCTGTATGGAGAGGAACTGGACGTGGCCTTCCACCACTTCATCCGCCCTGAAGCCAAGTTCGATGATCTTGACGCGCTCATCGCGCAGATGGAACGCGATTGCGCGGAGGCGCGCAACCTCCTAGGTGCCGCCCGCAATGACTGACGAGAACACCAAGCGTGATTACCGGGACACCGTCTTCCTGCCGAAGACCGATTTTCCCATGAAAGCTGGCCTCCCTGCGAAGGAGCCGGGCATTCTGGCGCGTTGGGAAGATGAGCGGCTGTATCAAAAGCTGCGTAAAGCGCGCGAGGGCCGCGAGAAGTTCATTCTTCACGATGGCCCGCCTTACGCCAATGGCAATATCCATATCGGCCACGCGCTGAACAAGGTGCTGAAGGATGCGGTCGTGCGCACGCAAAGCCTGCTGGGCAAAGATGCGCCCTATGTTCCCGGCTGGGATTGCCACGGTCTCCCCATCGAATGGAAGGTGGAGGAGAAATACCGCAAGAAGAAGCTGAACAAGGACGAGGTGCCTGCGCGCGAATTCCGGCAGGAATGCCGCGAATATGCCGCGCAGTGGGTCGATGTGCAGCGCGAACAGTTCAAGCGGCTGGGCGTGGCGGGTGAATGGGACAA
>DFBR01000198.1:0-1901 GCA_002367375.1 Erythrobacter sp. UBA3075
AGCCTGTTCGATCTGGGCGTGGCGATATTCTCCTCGATTGCCGGAGCTTACGCGATGATCCGCGGACGCGAAGGCACGATTGTCGGCGTCGCCATCGCCACCGCCTTGATGCCGCCGCTGGCCGTGGTTGGATATGGACTGGCGACATGGAACGGCACGGTGTTCTGGGGCGCAACATTCCTGTTCATCACCAACCTCACCGCCATTGCGCTCACGGCAACGGCGATGGCGCGCGCCTATGGCTTCAGCACCAGCCTCTCCGAAAAGCAGACGCAGATGCAGGCCTTCCTGATCTTCTCCGCCTTTATCGTCCTGGCCATCCCGCTGTTCCTGTCGCTGCGCCAGATCGTGTGGGAATCCAATGCCACACGGCAGATCAATACTGTGGTAGAAGATGTGTTCGGCGGCGGCGTGCGCGTTTCCAGCATTGAACCCATTTACGAAGGCGATCCGATCGTGATCACGGCCACGGTTTTCACGCCTGAAAGGGTCCCAAATGCAGAGGTCGATGCCGAGCGCCTGATCGAACGGCGGATCGGCCGAGCAGTCGATGTCTCACTGACACAGGTACCTGTCGGAACCAGTGACGACGCGGCGGAAGAAGCGGAGCTGGCCTCTGCCCGCGCGCAGGAGGCTGAGGTGGCAGAGCGGGTCGAGGACCTCGCCGACCGTTTGGCGCTGCTCGCTGGCGTTCCGCATGACGACGTGACGGTAGATCGCCAACGCCGCCGTGCAGTCGTGACAGCGCGGCCACTCGATGGCGCGACGATGGCGACCTATTTTGAGCTGGAACGACGGATCGATTCTACCGAGCCTGAATGGGACATTCGCTTCATCCCGCCGCTACGCGCTCTGCCCGAAGTCGCCTTCGACGGCGAAGAGCCGACCGCCGCTGGCCGCCGTTCGCTGATGCTGGCGAGCTGGGCGCAGGACCGCGTCGGCGTGCCGGTGCGCCTGACCGGTCCCGAAGGCTCAGTGGCGATCTTGCGCGCGATACTGGCCGCCGATGAGAAAGCCATGCGCGCCGAGGTGACGGCCACTGGTCATGGAAATGTCGCCGTCGGTTGGGCGGTAGAGGAGTAAGATGATGCCTGCTGAACTTACTGTGCTCGGCCTGTCCGGTCTGTTGCTGATGGCCCACGTCTTCGCTGCAACCCATTACAAGACCAAGCAATATGGCGTGGACTGGAACATGGGTGCGCGCGACGAGGATACGCCGCCGCTGAATGATATCGCCGCTCGACTGGACCGCGCACGCGGCAATTTCCTCGAAACGCTGCCGCTGGCAATTATCGCGCTGGGCGGCGTGGTGCTGGCCGACAAGGCCACCGCGCTGACTGCGCTCGCCGCATGGCTATGGCTCGGCGCACGAGTCATCTACCTGCCGCTCTATTGGGCAGGCATCCCCAAACTGCGCACGCTGGTATGGGGTGCAGGGCTGGTCGCCCTGCTTTACGTTCTGGGTGTGTTGCTGCTGGGTTGAGCAGTCTCTTCTAGACCCGCTCGCGGCCCGATTGTGCCAGCCGCTGGCGTGAGGTGTTGCCCGGAACGGCCACATGCAGCGACGGATCATATTCCGCACCGATGCCCGCGCTGTTCTCTTCTACCCAGATTTCGGTCTGCGTTTGGCTGTAGCCGCTCGGCAGATAACGGATGCGATATCCATCGGGATGGTCGCTCCAGCGCCCGCGCGCCACCGCCCGGCTGCCCGCGCCCAGCGGGGCATCACCCGATAGCACGGCGATTTCCTCAAGCTGTCTGTAGCTGGAGCTGCCGCTGGTCAGTCTTCGCCGCAGGTCAGCCTCGGCCCGGAACACAGAGCGAAGTGGTCCGGGAAGCTCGCCGAGCACACGGCCCATGGAGCGGCGCGGGACAAGGTCCATGGCAGAGCGGTTGAGCCG
>DFBR01000198.1:1941-6493 GCA_002367375.1 Erythrobacter sp. UBA3075
AATTTGGTACGCGCGAGAATGGCCCAGATCAGCACCTGAATATCGCGCTGCTCGATGTCCGGGCGGCTGACCGAATTGCGCAAAATGTCGCGCACGGCCTCCTCCTGAGAGCCGCGAATGGGCGCGTAGAGATAGCCATCGCCGCCGCCGGGCCCATGCGTGCCGGCATGCAGGCAGTAGCTTTGCGTGGAATATTGCCAGTAGCCGGACTCAAGAATGAAACCGCCATTGTCGGTTCGCGCCAGATTGCCAAGGTGTGCAGGTGCGATGGGCGGCGTCATTCCATCGAGACCGGGGTTTCCCCATACGGCGTCCGCAAGCTGTGTGCTGATCGGCGCTTCGCCTTCCAGCCAATCATTGACGCCAAGATCTCCGAGAAGATCGGTCGCGCGGCCAAGAATGCCGCCAAAATCCTGTGCGCGTGCTGCGCTGGCCCCCATCGCTCCAAAGGCGAGAAATCCGCCTGCGAAGATGCGCCGTGTCATGGTTCGCTCGAAAATTGTCATGAGAGTCCCTTTGATTGCTGTTGAAGAGACTACACGAATTCGGTCTCCACGAAAATCGCCTTAAGCCGCTAGCTCCAGCGGAGCGATTTCGCCTGACAGGTACAGTTTTTTCGCCTTGGCGCGGCTCAGCTTGCCAGAGCTGGTGCGCGGCAGCGTGCGCGGCGGAACCAGCTCGACGACGCAGCTCATCCCGGTGACGGAGCGGACCTTGTCGGCGATCTGATCGCGCAGCTTAATCCGCTCATCCGGGTCGGACACGCGGCAATGCACCAGCACGGCGGGGGCCTCCTCACCGTTTTCGGTCTCAACGGAGAATGCAGCGATGTCGCCGTGGTTGAAGCCGGGCAATTGCTCGACCGCCCATTCAATATCTTGCGGCCAGTGGTTCTTGCCGTTGATGATGATCATGTCCTTCGCGCGGCCCACGATGAACAGGTAACCATCGGCCATATAGCCCATGTCTCCGGTATCGAGCCAGCCGTTCACGAGGCAGTCCTCGGTCGCTGCTTCGTCGCGGAAATAGGAGTGCATGACACTGGGACCACGGCACCAGACTTTGCCGATCTGGTGATCGCCCTTGATCGCATCATTCTCGCCGCGAATTTCGACATCCATATCAGGCAGGGGCTTGCCGCAATTGACGATGGCCCGGTAACGGGCGGGGCGTGACAGGTCGCGCGGTGTGCCTGACAGGCGCTCTTCCTCCACCAGTTCCACGCGGATGCCTTCGCCCGGCGGCATGACAGTGACCGCCAGCGTTGCTTCGGCAAGGCCATAGGACGGGGTGAAGGCATTGGCCTTGAAACCCGCATCGGCAAAGGCGTTGACGAATTGCTGCATCACGTCGGGCCGAATCATATCCGCGCCATTGCCCGCAAGCCGCCAGCGCGACAGGTCGAACCGGTCGGACACGCTGCTCTGGCTGGAAATACGGCGCGCGCAAATGTCATAGCCGAAGGTGGGCGAGTAGCTCATCGAATTGCCTTCGTTCCGGCTGATGAGATCGAGCCAGGCAAGCGGGCGGCGGGCGAAATGTTCGGTCTTCAGGTAATCGGCACTCACCTGATTGCCGATCATCGACAGGAAACAACCGACCAGCCCCATGTCGTGATAGAAGGGCAGCCAGCTAACGCCCCGGTCGCCTTCGCCGATATTCATGCTGGTCGCATGGCCATAGAGATTGTGCAGCAGCGCGCGGTGGGTCACCGCGACACCGGTCGGGAAGCGGGTCGAGCCGCTGGAATATTGCAGATAGCAAATGTCTTCAGGATCGGCTTCGGGAAGCTCTGTCTCCGGCGCGTCCAACGCGGAGAATTCCTCCCAGTCCATCCCCTTACAGCCCTGCTTATGCGCGGCCTGCGATGCCATCTCACCGATTTCTGCGGGATAGAGCAACAGAGCAGGGTCGCTGCTGGAAAGCTGCACGCCCAATTGCTCAATATAGCTGTCCTTGCCGCCGAAAGTGGTCGGCAGCGGTAGCGGGACGGGCCATGCCCCGACATAGACGCAAGCGCAGAACATCGCGGTGAATTCCGGGCTGGTTTCGGCGATCAGCGCAACCCGGTCATCCTTGCCAACGCCCATGCCGATTAACCGGCGGGCGTTCTCCAGCGCGTCTTCGCGTAGCTCACTGTAGGTATACACCCGCTCCAGCTTGGCGCGTGGATCATAGAAATTCAGGCCCTTTTCGCTCCGGGCGGCATAGTCGATAGCTTCGTTGAATGTGGCAAAATTGGATCGCCGCCGGGGTAGGGGGCAATCATTGGGCGTCGGGGTAAGTTCTGTCATGCTGACGTTCTGGACCCTCATGTCAACGCGCCCTTTTGGCGCTTCCCATATCCACAAAAGCGGCGTCAGAACGTTCCGACACCGCTGCAGGCTTTCCCATTTGAAGGGAAGTGTGGCACGAATAAGGCCAATCATGCGCAATCATCAATCCTCTCGCCGCACAAAAAGGGCGCCCAAACCCCTTTCTGCGCCGGTTCTGGAGGAACTCGCATTGGCCTATGTCGCGCGTTTTGCCACCAGCGCGGCCAAGCTCGAACGCTATCTGTTGCGCAAATTGCGCGAGCGCGGATGGGATAGCGAAGATTCCGAGAACGCGCCCGACGTGCCCGCACTGGTCGCGCGCTTCGTGGACAAGGGCTATGTCGATGATGCCGCCTATGCCAAGATGCGGGCAGGCGACTTGCTGCGGCGCGGCTATGGCGGCAACCGCGTGAGGCAGGCGCTGGGACAGGCGGGCATCGCTGAAAATGTGCGTGAAAATGTGCAGCCGGGCGAGGCCGTGAAGCGCCGCGCCGCGCTGCATCTTGCCAGCAAACGCCGCTTTGGCCCATTTGGTCTGGAGCCGCTGGAACAGGCCAAACGCGAAAAACAGATTGCAGCCATGCTGCGCGCAGGCCACACCTTCGACCATGCCCGCGCGATGATCGATGCCCCGGATGAAGACCGGGCGCATGAATGGGTCGCCGAAGTCGAGGAATTGGATGATGACGATTTTGCCTAAACTGGCCGCACTTGCTTTGGCCCTCACAATGGCCGCCTGCTCTCCGCAAGCCGCCGAACAAGTGCCTGAGACGACTGCGGCAGCAGTCGATGACACGCGGTCCGCAGCCGGGTTGGAAATCATCCCGGTCACCGTCACGACCGCCAGCGGCACCCATGTTATCCAGACTGAAGTCGCCGCGACTTTTGAAGAAAAGCAGCGCGGCATGATGTTCCGCACCGAAATGGGCGCGGATGAGGGGATGATTTTCCCTTATGATGAGCCTGAAATGCTTGGCTTCTGGATGCGCAACACCGTGCTGCCGCTCGACATCATTTTCATTGATGAAGACCGCACCGTTATCAACATCGCCGATGGCATCCCCTATAATGAGGAGAGCGTCTATTCCGACCGCGAGGCGATTGCCGTGCTCGAACTGATCGGCGGACGCTCGGAAGAGCTGGGCATCGAAGCCGGCGACAGCATTGAGTGGTGAGGAGTGGACCTTACACTTGGCGTCCGCACGCATTCCCGCTAATGGCGCACTCATGAGCTTTCTCGGCAAGATTTTCACCTGGTGGGACGGTGCCACCATCGGCACATCCTTGTGGTCAGCGCGCAACGGCGAACATGTCGGCACGGATGCGCAGGGCAACAAATATTACCGCTCCAAAAAGGTGAAGGATGGCCAGCGTGAACGGCGCTGGGTGATCTATGACGGCGCCAATGATTCAAGCCGCGTTCCGGCCGAATGGCATGGCTGGCTGCACGGTTCTTTCGACGATCTTCCCGAAAGCAATCTGCCGCCCGCCAAGATTTGGGAAGCCGACTATACACCCAATGCCACCGGCACCGATGGGCGCTATCTGCCCGCAGGGGCGCTGGAGCGTGGCGGCAAGCGCGCACCTGCGCGCGGCGATTATGAAGCGTGGACGCCGGACGCGTGATCCACATGCGAGCCGCTGTGACTGTGCTCGCCCTGCTCGGGCTGGCGGGGTGCGGCGATGAAGCGCGCGAGCCTGAAGCTGAAGCAACAGAAATTCCCGAAGAGTTTCAAGGTTCCGTCGAGCCGCCAGCCGAAGCAGTCGCAAGTATCGGCACGCCGATGGAAGAGCGTCTCGCCACGATCGGCCTCGTCAACAAACGCAACAATGAAACCCGCGATATTGAGATGTATCCCGGCGAATCGCGCCGGTTCGACAATGTCATTATCCGCCTGTCCGCCTGCGAACGCTCTGCCCCGTGGGAAGAATTGCAGCAGACGGGTGCTTTCGTGCAGGTGTTCGTCAACGAACGGCGCAGCGCCAGTTCCGACGCGCAATGGTATGGCGTGTTTTCAGGCTGGCTGTTCAAGGAATCGCCCAGCCTCAACGTCGTCGAACACCCGGTTTACGATGTCTGGCTGAAAGACTGCGCGATGAGCTTCCCCGGCGAGGAAGAGCCAGCCTCCTGATGCAGCGCAGCTAGCGCATCGGGCAGTGACATGCTCGGCGCGCGCTCTGCCGCTGTGACTAGCAGTTCCTGATAGCGATCACGTGGAATTTCCACCGCGCCCAGC
>DFBR01000033.1:0-5766 GCA_002367375.1 Erythrobacter sp. UBA3075
CCACTGCATCACCGCCATCGGCATTATGCCCAACACCGAGAATATTGGCGCGGACAAGCTCGTCGAGATGGATCGCGGTTTCATCCAGATCGACCCCTATGGCCGCACCAAGTCCAAGGGATTGTGGGCTATTGGCGATTGCACACCCGGCCCGTGGTTGGCGCATAAGGCGAGCCATGAAGGCGTGACCTGCGCCGAAGCTATCGCGCAGGAAATGGGCAATAAGGACGTTCACCCGCACCCGCTCAACCGCGATGCCATCCCCGGCTGCACCTATTGCCACCCGCAAATCGCCAGCGTCGGCATGACCGAAGCCAAGGCGAAAGAGGCGGGTCACGAGGTGAAGGTCGGCATGTTCCCCTTCATCGGTAACGGCAAAGCCATTGCTCTGGGCGAGGCGGAAGGCTTCACCAAGACGGTGTTTGACGCGAAGACGGGCGAACTGCTCGGCGCGCATATGGTCGGCGCGGAAGTGACCGAGATGATCCAGGGCTACACGATCGGCAAAACGCTGGAGACGACTGAGGCTGAGCTGATGCAGACCGTGTTCCCGCATCCCACAATCTCGGAATCGATGCACGAAAGCGTGCTCGCCGCCTACGGCCGCGCGCTGCATATTTGATCTTGTGGAGGGGCAGGGCACTCACAGCTACATTCCCGATCCGCGCAATGCGGACATACTGATCGATTTAGGCGACACGCATTTCCCGCGTGATGAGGCGAAGGTCAGCGTCTTCGACAGCGGATTCATGCTGGGTGACGGCGTATGGGGGGCGCATTGGTCTGACAAGGTCAATGCCTCGACCGGNNCTTGGCGAACTGCCCGCACTTGAAGGCGAATATGCTGAGGTCGCAGAGGTCTGCCGGGACGACTACGAAGCCCTGGCTCTCCACGCGCTTTGAGCGTTGCTGGCGGATGGGGTGGGATTCGAACCCACGGTAGGCTTGCACCCACGCTAGTTTTCAAGACTAGTGCATTCGACCACTCTGCCACCCATCCGACCGAGCGCGTGCCAGCTAGCGCGAAATTATTGCCATGTCACCTGCAACATATCGCCGTGATACAGAATCCATTCACCGCACTTCCGCGAAACAGGGGATTCCACCTGCGCGCACATTGGCTTAAGAGAAAAATATGACATTTGCCCCCCTCCGCCAAATTGGCCTTGCCTTCGCCGCTTCTCTCCTCGTCGTCAGTCCGGCGAGTGCCCAGAACCAGACCTTCAACGCTTATCTCGAGACAGTCGCGGAGCAGGCCCGTTCAGAGGGTGTGAGCCAAGCGACAATCAACCGCGTGTTCTCCGGCCTGACGCCGAACAACCGCGTGCTGGAGCTTGACCGGGAGCAGGCCACTTCACGTGGCAATCTAAACCCGGCAACCGGCTTTGCGTGGATGCGCAGCTACATATCGCGCCACAACACCCAATCGCGCATAAGTGGCGGGCACAGCACGCTTCGCCGGATCGGCTCACTCGCAAGTGAGGTTGAGCGCGAATACGGCGTGCCTGCCGAAATCGTCGTCGCCATCTGGGGGCATGAGACGGCCTACGGACGGGTCATGGGTGGTTTTGACTTACCACGCTCTCTCGCCACGCTGGCTTGGGACGGGCGCCGACGTGACCTGTTTGAGCGTGAATTGATCGATGTGTTGAAGATGGTCGACCAAGGCGTTCCCCGCTCGCAGCTTGAAGGCAGCTGGGCCGGGGCCTTCGGGAATGGTCAATTCCTGCCGAGCGTCTATCTGCGCCTCGCCGTTGATGGCGATGGTGATGGTGACCGCGACGTTTGGAATTCCGATGCTGACACGGTGCATTCCATCGCCAATTATTTCCGCGATGCCGGGTGGCGAACGGGCGAGCCTTGGGCGGTGCGCGCCTTCGTCCCCAATTCCGCTGACCGATCGGGAATCGAGAACAATGTGACCGCACCGGTATGTCCGCGTGTCCACGCTCGCCATAGCCGCTGGCTCACCGTGCGTGAATGGCGCGAAAGAGGCATCACACCGCGCGGAAATATCAGCGATGACACGATGGCTTCGCTGTTTGAACCCGATGGCCCAGCCTATCCCGCATATCTCTTAACCCAGAATTATAGGGTTATCCTCGAATATAACTGCTCGAATTACTACGCCATGAGTGTGGGGTTGCTTGCAGATGAAATTTCCCGATGATGTCCGTTTCCCCGCGCTAACTCGCGCTGGATTAACCGTTTTCTTTGTTGCTGGCCTCTCGGCATGTGCGACTGCTGGAGGCGGCGCAGGCGATTCGGGTCTCGCCAGTGTCGAAGCGCCAGCGCAAGCTGCGAACGGTCCGGCGGCTGATTATCCGATTGTCGTCGGCACGCCATACTACGTGGGCGACGTGGAATATGTCCCCAACGACACGCTGAATTACGATCACGTCGGCTATGGCGCAGTCGATCAGGGCGCGATGGGCTATTCAGGCGCGCATCACACGCTGCCTTTGCCGAGCTATGTCGAGGTGACCTCGCTGGAAACCGGACGCACCGTACTCGTGCGTTTGGAGCGGCGCGGTCCAATGGTATCGAACCATCTGCTCGCACTATCGCCCGCTGCGATGGCTCAACTTGGCGCGGACGAGGAGACACCGGTGCGTGTGCGTCGGGTCAATCCGCCTGAAGCTGAGCGCTTTGCGCTGCGAGGGGGCAATGCGGCTCCGCTACGCATGGACACGCCCCAATCACTGCTGACCGTGCTCCAGCGGCGACTGCCCGCACATGGCGCAGCATCTCTACGTGCTGCGAATTCAGCCGCTCCGCAGCCTGTCGATGAAGTCATCGAAACCGTCGAGCTGGCGGCTTCCGAAGCAGAACCGGCTGCACTGCCTGTTGCAGACGCCATTCCTGAATTGCCCCCTGTTGCAGAGGCCGTCCCCGCTGCTTCGCCTGTCGTGGCCAATGCGTCACCACCTCCGCTTCCGCCGATTGAAGCTACCGCCAACGCGCCTGAAGCAGCAGCTGACGAAACCTTCGCCGAGGCTTTTCACACCACCACAGAATCAGCGGCCGCGCCAGATACCACTCCTGCAGCGGAGGGCGATTTCGTTGTCCAAGCCGCCGCATTTTCGACAATGGAACGCGCCCAGCGCGTAGCGAATGTAATTGGCGGACGCGTGACACAGGCCGGTCGTTTCTACCGTGTTCGCACCGGTCCCTTCACCACCCGTGGAGAAGCCGAGGCCTCGCTCGCCAATGTCCGCCGCGCGGGGTATAGCGACGCACGAATCTATACCAGCGGCTGACCGGCATTGATGCCCGTCTGCTGCTCAGAGTGGCGGAGTGGGCGTGAAGCACAAGGCAGCGATGGTACTGGCGGCAGCGGCGCTCATCTGGCCGGGCGCGCCTGCAATCCCTGCCGATGCGCCCGTTCCGGATGAGATACCCGTCGCACTCCTGGTCGATCTGTCCAGCGGTCAGGTGCTCTACGAGCGAGAGGCTGATCGCCGCTTCGTTCCCGCATCGGTCACCAAAGTCATGACGGCCTACACCGCCTTCAAACTGGTCGATGAAGGCGCTTTGCGGCTCGATATGCCCTATCTCTACAGCGCGCAGCTGGAGGATGAGTGGTATGGCGAAGGGTCCAACATGTTCTTGCGCGCAGGGGAGCGGCCGACAATCGCGCAGCTCTTGCTGGGCATCACCACGGTTTCTGGCAATGATGCCAGCGCGGCCATCGCAATGGCCTCAACCGGATCACTCGATGAATGGCTTGCCCTGATGAACGCCAATGCGCGAGAATTGGGGATGCGCGATACGCATTTCGGTTCGCCCAATGGCTATCCCGATGGTGGGCAGACCTACACCACCGCAAATGACCTCACGCTTCTGGGCGAGGCGATAACGCAACGCTATCCAGACCTTTATCGAAGTTTTTTCGGCCACCGCGGTTTTCGCTGGCGTAACATCGCGCAAGACAATCATGACCCGGTGACAGGGCGTGTTGAAGGCGCGGATGGGATGAAGACGGGCTACACCAATGAGGCTGGTTTCACCTTCCTCGGGTCGGCGGAGCGCGATGGACGAAGGATAATCATGGTCCTGGCAGGCGCGCCCGCCGAGCGGCTGCGTGATGAGGCATCGCGCGAATTCCTCGAATGGGGCTTCACCGGCTTTGTTCGCCGCACCTTGCTGGAGGAAGGCGCAGCGGTCGGCATGGCACAGGTACAGGACGGTGCGAGCCGACAAGTCGGACTGCGCCTTGCGGAAGACTTTACCGTAGCGTTGCCCCAAGATGCGGACGCCAGGCAGTGGGAAGTAGAAATCATCTATCGCGGCCCGGTTCCGGCACCAATCACAGCCGGAGACACCGTAGCGCGGCTGCGCCTTTCCATCGGCGAGGAAACGGTACTCGAGACACCACTCGAAGCTACCGAAGACATTGCGCGCGCCAATCCGCTGCAACGCATCACTAACGCATTCTCACGGTGGTTCGGATGAGCAGCGGGCGGTTCATAACCTTTGAGGGCGGCGAAGGCGTAGGGAAATCGACACAGGCGCGCATGTTGGCGGATGTTCTGTCGGGGCGCGGACTTGGCGTAGTTTTAACGCGTGAACCTGGCGGTACGCCGGGTGCGGAATCCATCCGGGAGTTGCTGCTCGACAAGCGTCATGATTGGGATGTGCGGGCCGAAGCACTGCTGTTTGCCGCCGCGCGCTCCGATCATGTCGAACATGCCATCGGTCCGGCGCTCAATCGGGGCGACTGGGTTGTTTGCGACCGTTTCATCGATTCCTCGCGCGCCTATCAGGCCGGAGGAGACGATCTGTCGGACGACGCAATTCTCTCCCTCCACACCATCGGTTCCTACGCGCTGATGCCCGATGTCACTTTCTTGCTCTATGCTGACCCCGAGGCAGTCGCTGCCCGCCTCGCAGAGCGCGATGGCGGCAATTCTGACAGGATCGGTGGACGCCCTGCGCCCTATCACGCGCGCGTTGCCCAGCGCTTCCGCGATCTCGCTGCGATGGACCCTGAACGCTTCGTCCTGATCGATGCCTCGGGAACGCCCGAGGCCGTCCACGAACGTGTGCTGCGCGCCATGGCCCCGCTGCTAGGTGAAGGCGGGTGAGCCTGCCGCCCGCCGACTATATCGGCCATGAGGAGGCGTGGAGCGAATGGCGCCGTGCGCTTGGCGGCGACCGGATGCATCATGGCTGGATTTTGTCCGGCCGCAAAGGTGTTGGAAAATCCGCCTTCGCTTTGGCCGCGGCGCGAGAACTGGTCGCCGAATCCGGAGTGCCTCAGCCAACAGGCAATCACCCCGACATTCTCTACCTGTCGCATCCGCCCAAGAACGATAAGGAAGCGAAGAATGCGGCGGAAGGAAAGCCGTTCGAGCGCGCGCGCAACATCAAGATCGACCAGATCCGCAAGCTGCAACAGCGCCTCACCACACGCCCGACCGTGGGTTCGCGCCGCGCGGTTATTATCGACCCGGCAGATGATCTTGAGCCTGGTGGCGCCAACGCTCTGCTCAAAAGCCTTGAGGAACCGCCGCAAGGTACGTTCTTCATCCTGATTGCCCATCGCATCGGTCGCTTGTTGCCGACCATTCGCTCGCGTTGCCGTGTGCTGAATTTCCCGCGCGTGTCTGATGCGGATATGGACGCTGTACTGGCACGCGAGGCTCCGCAGGCCACCGGAGAAATGCGCGCTGCGGCGATTGCGGCTGCTAGCGGCTCACCCGGCGCCGCGATTGATTTCGTCGAGCTTGATCTCGGCAAGATCCACACCCTGATGCAGCAGAT
>DFBR01000033.1:5844-8235 GCA_002367375.1 Erythrobacter sp. UBA3075
GGCGTCTCGCAGAATGAAATCCCCGACATGGTCGAAACGCACGGCGCGCTGGTGCGGCTCTCTGCGCAGGCACCCACGGCCAATTTCGATCCCGGCCTGCTCATCATGGAAGTCGGCACGCTGCTCTCCAGCCTTGCGGCTTCCCGAGGCGCGCCCTAGGGATGCGGCCATAATGGCAGACCCCTTCTATCTCACCACCGCGATTCATTATCCCAACGGCAAGCCGCATATCGGCCATGCCTATGAGACGATTGCAGCCGACGTGCTGGCGCGTTTCCACCGACAAATGGGCCGCGAGGTGCGGTTCCAAACCGGGACCGACGAGCATGGGTTGAAAATGGCGCAGAAAGCGCGCGATCTGGGCACGACACCGCGCGCGCTGGCGGATGAGATGTCCGGCTATTTCCGTGAGTTGTTTGACGCGCTTGATATTTCCTATGACCGTTTCATCCGCACGAGTGAGGACGAGCATCACCGCGCCAGCCAGGCAATCTGGCAGGCGATGGAGGCCAAGGGCGACCTCTATCTTGATCGTTATGAGGGCTGGTACTCGATCCGTGACGAAGCCTATTACGATGAAAGCGAGCTTGTCGAAGGGGAGGGGGGCGAGAAGCTCTCACCCCAAGGCACGCCTGTCGAATGGACCGTGGAAGAAAGCTGGTTCTTCCGCCTGTCGGCCTATCAGGACAGGCTGCTGGCGCTTTTTAACGAGCAGCCCGGTTTCATTCGTCCCGAAAGCCGCCGCAATGAAGTCATGCGCTTCGTCGAGGGCGGATTGCGCGATCTCTCGATCAGCCGCACCAGCTTTGATTGGGGTGTGAAGGTACCGGGAGCCGAAGACCATGTGATGTATGTGTGGGTCGATGCGCTCACCAATTACCTCACCGGCCTTGGCTATCCCGATCAGACCGATGACATGGCGAAATTCTGGCCTGCTGACCTGCACCTGATCGGCAAGGACATCACCCGCTTTCACGCCGTCTATTGGCCCGCTTTCCTGATGAGCGCCGATATCGCGCTGCCCAAACAGGTTTTTGCGCATGGCTTCCTGCTTAATCGCGGGCAAAAGGAGAGCAAATCGGTCGGCAATGTCACCGATCCTGCCGAGCTGGCCGATCTGTATGGCGTCGACGTGCTGCGCTATTTCCTTCTGCGTGAATTCAGCTTCGGGCAGGATGGCAGCTATTCGCGGGAAGCGATTATAAATAGGTCAAATTCTGAGCTGGCAAACAGTTTCGGAAACTTGGCGCAGCGCACGCTTTCGCTTATCTTCAAGAATTGCGACGGCGCGCTTCCTCCGATTAATGGCCATACCGATGCGGACAATGCGCTGTTTGAGCATGTCGGGCGCGTCGTGCGCGAGGATGTGCCTGCCGCTTTCACCGATCTCGCTTTTGCGCAGGGGCTGGAAGCGTGGATGGGGGCGGTATTCGCCTGTAACGCCTATGTCGATTCCGAAGCGCCATGGGCGCTTAAGAAGACCGATCCTGAGCGGATGAAGACTGTTCTGGCCACGCTCTATATCTGCATCGCCCAACTCGCGGTCGCGGTGATCCCGGTAATGCCAAGCTCGATGGCGAAGCTGCTCGATGCCATGGGTGTCGCGGCGGAGTTGCGGACGCCCGAGAATATCGGGTCGCACTGGTATTCTCCATTGGCGGAGAGCGGATTTGCACTTGAAAAGCCGCAGGGCCTGTTCCCGCGCCTCGAATTGCCTGCATCCACCGAGGGGGAGGGCGTTTAGGTGCTGATCGACAGCCATTGCCACCTCAATTACGAAGGCTTGGTCGAGCGCCAGAACGAAGTACTCGCCAATGCCCGCGCGGCGGGTGTGCGCGGCTTTCTCAATATTTCCACGCGAGAGCGCGAATGGCGCGATGTGGTTGCCACGGCTGAGCGAGAGGCAGATGTCTGGGCCACGGTGGGCATTCATCCTCACGAAGCCGACGAGCACGCCGATCTCGGGCGTGATATTTTGCTGGAAGCGAGCCATCACGCACGCGTCATTGGCCTCGGCGAAAGCGGGCTCGATTATTATTACAACAAGTCCGACCGCGCCGTGCAGCGGGACCTCTTCCGGATGCATATTGGCGTAGCGCGCGAGACAGGGCTGCCGCTGGTTATCCATACGCGCGATGCCGAGCAGGACACGGGCGACATTCTGGAAGATGAATTGGGGAAGGGCGCCTTCCCGGCGCTGATCCACTGTTTCACTGCCTCAGCCGCGTTCGGACAGCGCGTGCTCGACATGGGACTCACAGTATCGATTTCAGGCATTGTCACCTTCAAAAATGCCCGTGAAATACAGGAATTCGTCAAAGAAATTCCCGATGACCGCCTGCTGGTCGAAACCGACAGCCCCTTCCTCGCGCCTGTCCCGCATCGCGGCAA
>DFBR01000134.1:0-689 GCA_002367375.1 Erythrobacter sp. UBA3075
ACCTGTGCCAATCCCGTGATCCCGGGCCGCAATCCATGGCGCTGCCAATATTTGCGATCGACCTGCCAGAACAGCTTGCTGCCCGCCTTTGATCCCAGCGCGTGGGGACGTGGGCCAACCATGCTCATCTGGCCGAGTAGGACATTGATAAGCTGTGGCAGTTCATCAATGCTGGTGCGGCGAATGAAGTGGCCAATGCGCGTGATTCGGTCGTCATCCATACTTGTAGAGCGGTCACCATCGGCATCGCCTTCGCGCATCGAACGGAATTTCAGGATGTTGAAGAACTCGTTGCCCCGACCCATCCGGCGCTGAACAAAGAAAACCGGGCCGCCGTCTTCCAGTTTGATGAGCAAGGCGGTGAGCAACATAATCGGCGACAGGACCAACAAGGCTCCACCTGCAACCACCAGGTCAAACAGTCGCTTGGCCACACGCGCACGAATGCCGAGCTGGTGCGCTGAAACCTTCAGGGCAGAAATTCCAACGTCATCGTGATGAACCACACTGATAGCGCCAATTTCGCGCGAAAGCTGGTGCGTCACTTCACCGTGAATTCCCGTCCCCTTCAACACTTCCGACCAAGCTGCGCGATCATCTTGAGAGCAACTGACGATGACCTCGTCCATATTCCGCAAATACTTGCTCAACCGGTCAAGCGCCTGTGGGTCATTGACATCCGGCACCAG
>DFBR01000134.1:705-4623 GCA_002367375.1 Erythrobacter sp. UBA3075
GCCAGAATCACAAGCTTGTTGATTGCCGTAGGACCCCAGCGACGCGCAATTATTTTGGCCGCGACCACGCGCATCGCCACCATCAGCGCGGCTGACCCGGAAAGGCCCGCCACAAAAATGAACCGTGAGAGGTCCGCATTGATCTTGATGAAAAAAGCGAAGAGGTTGAGCAATGCAGCCGAAATTGCCAGCGCGGCCACAGCCTTCATCGCGCTCATCTGCCAGTCAGTCAGCGAACGGCGCGAATAGGTGCCACTATACAGCGCGACAGTGAGGTAGAGCGGAAGAATCACGTAGGCCGACAGCATCCCGCTTTCGAGCCGCCCCATATCGGTCAAGGTGCCCAGATACGCGGCTGACACGGTGTAAAAGACGGTCAGGAGGATGGCAGCGTCGCCGATTACGAGAGCAAGATAGGCCTGTAGGCGTCGCCTCTCCAATGAGCGTGCAAGCCCATTTCTTGGCGCGCGCGGGAGTGGCCGAGCCGAATGCTCCGTATCAGGCGCGGGATCGGCATCCGGAGAAGGCGCAGCCGCGTCCGTGACACCATCTGCGGCGTCATCGTCGATCAGTCGCAATTGCACTGGATCGGCCATAGTCTGCGCATGCGTCCCGTTTACTTTGATTACGTGGGACTACCTAGACGGTAATAACTTAGGATTCACCTAAGAATCTTTGCATATGCACAATACCGCGGTGAACTAATTCTAACGCCTTGCAGCTGCGTAGCGGGCAATCTGCGTCAATTCGCGCGCCAGCAGCAATTCGGCGGTCTGGCTGTTGGCGAGCAGGGATCGGTGCAGATCGGCAAGGCGCGGCACCAACCGCTCCAATTTCCCACCACTCCAGCGCATCAATTGATCGCCCACTTCGCGGTGTTCCTTGAAGAATACGCCATTGCTGCGCAGGAATTGCTTCATGTCGTCGCCGCGCCGCAATTTTGGCGCGAGCGTGGCGAGTTGCGCCGCCCGCCGCTCCATCGCCAGTGCCACACCGACCGGATTGAGCGAGACTTCGCGCATTCGGGACAATTCTTTGGGGAGTTTGCCTAATTCTCCGCCTAATGCCGCATTGACCAACGGCATGAAGCCATCTTCTTCGGTGCTCGCGCCCACTGCATCCCATGCCGCCTGATCGGCCGTTTTGGGCGCGCGCGGCGAGGCATCGAGATAGAGCGCCAGCTTGTCGACTTCGGATTGCGCCAGCCGCACGTCCATTCCGGCAGCACGGGCAATGGTTTCCGCCACCGAGCCATCAAGCCGCATCCCCGCCGCATCGGCCATCGCGCGCACATCGGCTGTTACCGATCTGAGATCAGGTGGGTAGAATATTGCAACGAGACTATCATCACGTTTGATCAACAGCTTGGCGCTGCGCGATTTGTCGGTCGCAGACGTGGCGATGATGAAAATCGGCCAGCCACTTTCGACCTCACCCCGATCCACCAGCTCGCACCAGCTGGCGATCGCATCATGCGCCTCTTCTCCCGAGACCCGTGCAAGGATGTGGCGGACATCGCCGAACAGAGAGGTAGAGCGCGCTTCATCAACCAGTCGCGATGGGTCGGATTTCAGCTCGCTGCCAGACAGATCAACCCGCTCACCCGCATCGGGCAATTGTGCGACCAGCTTGGCGACAGCGGCAGAGGCCCCCGCTTCATCCTGACCGCAAAAGAAGAACAGACGACAAGCTGCGCCGCTGCGTTTTACGGCCTGCGCATAGTCGCGCTGGGTCGCCTTCATTGGTCCTGTTCACGCAAGGAGCGCGTCAATCGCACGACGATCTGATCCGCCACGTCCTGCGTCAGATTTTCGAGCGCCGTCTGTTCAGCGGCAATTGTCGCAAATTCGCTGCCAACCACATCGATCCCGGCATCCGAGCCCGCGGTCGCATCGACAAGGATTGTGTCCGTTGACAAATCCACCAGCTGATAGCGCGCGCGCAATGTGCGCCGCTCGCGGCCGATGGTGTCATCGGTCAGCAGGCCCAGCCCTTCAAGCTGATCGTCCAGCACCACGTCGAGCCTGTATTGCGTCCCGCCATCGCTCGTCCCGCGGCCCAGCCGGTCCGACAGCGCATTGCGCATCAGCCAGCCCTCATCGCCGGGGATCGGAGCAATCTCGATCTGCGCCAAATTGCGCGCAACATAGCCGTTCGCTCCGCCCGCATAGATCGGCTGGAGACCGCATCCGCCCAAAGCCGGTCCAAGCAGCGCCAAAGCGGCCAAAGGAGCGAGCACGCGCATCATGTGACGATATTGACCAGCCTGTCAGGCACCACGATCACCTTGCGAATTTCTGCGCCATCCAATGAACGCTGAACCTTCTCACTGGCGAGTGCAAGCGCTTCGAGGTCTTCTTTGGGCGCGCCCTTCGGAGCGGTCAGCGTATCGCGCAGCTTGCCCTTGTGCTGCACCGCGATGGTGACTTCATCCTCGACCAGCAGCGCAGGATCGACTTCGGGCCATGCGGTTTCGGCTGCCAGACCTTCGCCGCCCATTGCGGCCCAGCCCTCTTCAGCCAGATGCGGCATCATCGGGGATGCCATCAGCAGAAGCGAGCGGATCGCGTGATTGCGGTCAGCGCTTGGCTTGGCCTTTTCGGCGGCGCTGGTGAGCTCATACAGCCGCGCAACGGCCTTATTGAAGGCGAGCGCCTCAATATCCTCGGCAACAGCAGCGATGGTCTGGTGCGCCTTGCGGGCAAGATCCTTGTCCTCGCCCGAAGCGCTCGTGTCATACTGGCCAAACAAACGCCACAACCGCTGGACATAGCGACCGCAGCCTTCAATCCCGGCTTCGGACCACGGCAGATCGCGTTCTGGCGGGCTGTCAGACAGCATGAACCAGCGCACCGCATCAGCGCCGTAATCACGGATGATGTCTTCCGGATCGACGACATTCTTCTTCGACTTGGACATCTTGATGACCTTGCCGATCTGGACCGGCTGGCCATCGTCTTTCAGAACTGCGCCATCGCTGGAACGCTCAACTTCAGCGGGCATGAAGAACATTTCGCGCGCGCCGTCTTTACGGCTGTAGGTCTCATGCGTGACCATGCCTTGCGTGAACAGGCTGGCGAAGGGTTCCTGCACTTCCAGCCTTCCACAATGGGCCAATGCACGGGTCCAGAAACGGGCGTAGAGCAAGTGCAGGATCGCGTGTTCGACGCCGCCGATATATTGATTGACCGGAAGCCATTTGGCGACCTCGGCGGCGTCAAAGGGCTTGTCCGCTGGCTGGCTGGCGAAGCGCAGAAAGTACCAGCTGGAATTGACGAATGTGTCGAGCGTGTCGGTCTCTCGGCTAGCAGCACCGCCGCATTTGGGGCAGGCAACGTCCTTCCAAGTCGGGTGGCGGAGCAGCGGATTGCCCGGCTGCGCAAAATCGACATCTTCGGGCAGTTTCACCGGAAGCTGGTTCTGCGGCACGGGAACCACGCCGCAGTCATCGCAATGGATGAAGGGTATCGGAGTGCCCCAGTAACGCTGGCGCGAAACGCCCCAGTCGCGCAGCCGCCAGACGGTGGTGTCCTTGCCCCAGCCGCCCGCTTCAGCGCGCGCATTAACGTCGCGCTTGGCATCTTCCACTTCCATGCCGGTGAGGAAATCCGAATTGACGATGACCCCGTCGCCTGCCTCGGCCTCGCCGTCGAAGGGCTTGGCGGCCTCTTCCACGCTGGCCGCGACAACGCGCGGGATGGGCAGGCCATATTTGGTGGCGAATTCAAAGTCGCGTTGGTCGTGGCCGGGCACCGCCATAATCGCGCCGGTGCCGTAATCCATCAGCACGAAGTTCGCGATGTAGAGCGGCAGCGGCTCGCCAGTGAACGGATGCTTTGCCGTGATGCCGGTATCGAAGCCGAGCTTTTCCGCCGTTTCCAGCTCGGCAGCGGTCGTCCCGCCGCGCTTGCATGTCGC
>DFBR01000234.1:0-1509 GCA_002367375.1 Erythrobacter sp. UBA3075
CCGCTGGTCGAGGATATCGCAGCTTCATTGTCATGGTTGCGCGGGCAGTTGGAGGGTGATTTCGGCGTGCAAGCGCGCACTGATGATGATCGCCGCTGGCTGGTTTGGAATGACCCGCTGACTGCGCCGATCAAGTCCTACCTCTATGACCGCGACGCTCAGACCCTGCGCGAATTCTATACCACCCGACCGGAGCTGGAAGGCGCGCCGCTGCAACCCATGCATAGCGTGGAAATTGCAGCGCGCGACGGACTGACCCTCCCCAGCTATCTCACTCTGCCACCCGGCTGCGACCTTGATGAAGACGGCACGCCTGAGGCCCGTGTGCCGCTGGTGCTACTGGTCCATGGCGGTCCGTGGGCGCGCGATGCCTATGGCTTCAACCGCAACCACCAATGGCTCGCCAATCGTGGCTACGGCGTGTTGAGCGTCAACTTCCGTGGCTCCACTGGCTTCGGCAAAAATTTCATCAGCGCCGGCGACAAGGAATGGTCGGGCAAGATGCACGATGATTTGATCGATGCCGTGAACTGGGCCGTCGATCAGGGCATCGCTGATAAGGACAAAATCGCCATCATGGGCGGCTCCTACGGCGGTTATGCGACGCTGGTGGGCCTGACCTTCACGCCCGAAGTCTTTGCCTGCGGCGTTGATATCGTTGGCCCGTCCAACCTCGAAACGCTGCTGGAAACCATTCCGCCCTATTGGGAGCCGATGGTGAAGCAATTCCATGAACGCATGGGCGACCCGACCACACCCGAAGGGCTGCAATTCCTGAAAGATATCAGCCCGCTCTACAAGGCAAGCGAAATCACCAAGCCGCTGCTGATCGGTCAGGGCGCGAATGATCCGCGCGTGAAGCAGGCCGAGAGCGACCAGATCGTGGGAGCCATGGAAGAGCATGGCGTGCCCATCACTTACGTCCTGTTCCCCGATGAGGGCCACGGCTTTGCTCGCCCGGAGAACAATATCGCCTTCAACGCCATCACCGAGAGCTTCCTCGCCGAAGTGCTGGTTGGACGCGCAGAGCCTTTGGGCGATGTGCTGGATGCCTCGACTGCGGAAATTCGCAACGGGCGTGAGCATGTGGGGCTGTAGCTTCGCGCGCAATCGTGATTGACATTGGTGTCAGTAGGGATATTCCGATCCGATGGCTGACACGAAAAGCATTCTCATCACCGGCGGCGGTTCCGGCATTGGCCGCGCCATTGCGCAGCGTTTTGCACGTGAGGGCTGGTTTATCGGTCTGGCGGACATCAACAGCGCCGGGATGGAAGAAACCGCCGCGCTGCTTCCCGAAGGCCAGTGGTCGACCCACAAGCTCGACGTGCGCGAGCCGGAGCAATGGGATGCGGCGCTGGCGGGTTTTGCCAAGGCCGCTGGTGGCCGCATCGATGCTCTTGCGAACAATGCTGGCGTCCCGCTGGGCGGCGATCTTTCAGAGCTGACGACCGAGGAAATCGACCGCACGCTGGCAATCAATTTAACCGGCGTGATCTACGGCGCGCG
>DFBR01000234.1:1649-2860 GCA_002367375.1 Erythrobacter sp. UBA3075
CCGCTGCTCGCGCAGTCGAGCCACACCTCCAGCAATGTGCCGATCCGCGACCGGGTTGCCGCAGCCGGACTGGAATTCACTCCGGTGGAGGATGTCGCCGAGACGTTTTGGCGCGCAGTCACCGGCGAAAAACTGCACAATGCGGTGGGCAAGACCGCGCGCAAGCTCGCCACAGCAGCCCGCTGGATGCCAAGCTACATCCGCCGCAAATCGCGCGAATTGGCAAAGGCCGGCCTCAAGCCGATGGGTTGACGTCTTGCCTAAGACATCGTCATTGCGAGGAGCCGCAGGCGAAGCCTGCCCTTCGGCTGGCAAGAGCCAGCCGAAGGGCGCTATCCAGAAAGTGCAAGGGCTGGATTGCTTCGCTTCGCTCGCAATGACGGGAAGATACAGATGACCACACAGAAGAGCATTTTCATAACCGGCGGCGGGTCAGGCATTGGCCGCGCGATGGCGCAGAAATTTTCCGCCGAGGGCTGGCTGGTCGGCATTTCGGACCTCAATCAGGCCGGTATGGAAGAGACCAGCGCTTTGCTGCCCGAAGGCCAGTGCCGAACCTACAAATTCGACGTGACGGACCGCGCCGCGTGGGATGAAGCCCTGTCGAGCTTCGCCGAGCATACCGGCGGCAGGCTGAACGTGCTTGCGAACAATGCAGGTCTGCCATCGGGCGGACCGCTAACCGAGGTGACGCATGAGGAACTGGACTTGCTGCTCGACGTGAATCTGCGCGCAGTGTTCTACGGCGCGAAAGCGGCTTTCCCCTATCTCAAGGCCGCTGCGCCTGGTTCATGCCTGCTCAACACCGCCAGCGCGGCGGCAATTTACGGCATGGCCAATCAAAGCGTTTACGGTGCGACCAAGGCGGGCGTTAAGTCGATGACCGAAAGCCTTGATGCGGAATGGACGCCTCAGGGCATCAAGGTCCGCTCGCTGATGCCCAGCTTCATCGACACACCCTTGTTGCAGAACCCGCCCAACCGCAGCCGCAATACACCAATCCGTGATGCTGTGGTGAAGGCCGGTCTGGAATTCACGCCAGTCAAAGTGGTTGCACAAGAAGCATGGAACGCGGTTCACGGCGACAAGGTGCACATCCTTGTCGGCAAAACCGCGAAGAAGATGAGTTTGATCGCCAAGCTGTTTCCCGGCAAGCTGCGCCAGCGCGCGCGGACCTTGGCCAGCGCCCACGAACGCAGCGAGGGCCGCCC
>DFBR01000234.1:2892-5061 GCA_002367375.1 Erythrobacter sp. UBA3075
CGGCCTTCCAGCGAGAGGAACGGCTCCGCCTCTGCCCACGGCAGAACTACCGTATCCGCACAGGCGGTGTAGACATGCGGCAGTGACGGGATGAAGGCGAGTCCTTCGCGCTGAAGGCCGATACCCCAGCGCGATGTTTCCGCTGCGATCCCGGCGCAGTCGTCGCCGCCGTCCGCGTCTTGCGGCCACTGCGCAACCAGCGCTGCGACCAAAGCCTGCGTCGCCGTGGCCCAGACGTAGCTGTCGACACCCGCGTCATGCAGTTCACGCTCCAGCGCGGTGTCGTTGAGCCAAATTTCCGGATCGATCTCCGCGCCGGAATTGCGATCAAATACGCGCCGCTTTTGCCAGTAAGACGGGTGCGCCCCGCCGCAGTAGACGCCATTGGTCTCGAACGCAGCGACCCACCGCTGCGTAATCAGTTCGGGGACCATTTGCTGCGAGAAGTCACCGTCCACGCCATGCACACCGATATTCTGCGCAAAGCACTGCGCATAGGTATCGCTCATATCGCCGCGCGGCATAGCAGCAGTGAGGAGCCCGTTGATTGCACGATTGGTGCGACGCGGATCGCTCTCACTGTCAGGAAGGATGAATGTCGAAATATTGATGTCGTGAACCTCGTCCCCACCGCCAGCCTGCCAATGCGCGGGCGGCGCGAAGTTGAGCGTGACAAAATCCTGTCCGTCCAGAGCGCTTGCCAAGCCCGTGACGCTGCCGCCTTCAAGGCGCGGCTGCATGAACGCGCCGCTTTCGCATGGTCCAGCAAATTCATCGCGCCCGGACCATTCGAGCCGGGTCAGCCGGATCGGAGCGTTGCTGTCGGCAGCGCGCCAGACACCGGTCGCGGTGTTTTTCCCAAGCGCTTCGATTTGCCAGCTGGCATCACCGGGATCAGACCAGCCGACGGCTTCAACAAAGCCATCCTGCTCGCCTTCGATGGGCTGCAGGCGGATCAGCTGTTTGCTGGAATCGAAATAATAGACCCCGCGTTCATCGCCGCCGCCAAAGCACGCGTAGACCGGCTGGTTGCCCACCGCGCCCTGCCAAACGCCGCGCAGGCCCTCGGCTTCTTGTGCTACCGCAGGACTGGCAAATATTGCGGCAGCGAGCGCGAGCACGCCAGCCGCGCGGATCATGCCAGCAGCCCCTCGATCGCGCGCGCCATTTTCATGTCGCGCATGGAGAGGCCATTCGCGTCATGCGTAGTCAGCTCAATTTGCACCTTGTTGTAGACATTGGACCATTCGGGGTGATGATCTTGCTGCTCTGCAATCATCGCCACCTGCGTCATGAAGGCGAACGCCTGACTGAAATTTGCAAATTCAAACGTGCGGCCAATCGCATCGCCATCGCGGGTGAAAGCCCAGCCGTCCAATGCGGCAACCAGAACTTCCGCTTCCCTGTGTCCCAGACCTTCGACTGCCATTGTATGTCCCCCTGATTTTCGAATGCTTGCGCGTTGCAGCCACAATGCCCTAACGCGGCCAATGATGGAACCGTGCCGATTAGCCGCCACTGAACTGGCCTGCCGCCGCGGCGACCGGGTGCTGTTTTCCAGCCTCTCACTGACGCTGGAGGCTGGCGAGGCGGTGCAGGTCACCGGCCCCAATGGCACGGGCAAATCGAGCCTTATTCGCATCCTTGCCGGTTTGATGCTCCCTTTTTCCGGCAAGGTAGAGAGTGCTGGTTCGATGGCACTGGTGGACGAACGCCTCGCGCTGGATGAGCATTTGCCGCTGGGCCGCGCGCTCGCATTCTGGGAGCGGCTCGATGGCTGCACCAACGCCGATGCTGGGCTCGCCACTTTGCAATTGGACGGATTGCTTGAAGTGCCTGTGCGTTTCCTCTCAACCGGTCAGCGCAAGCGTGCTGCCCTCGCCCGCCTCCTCAATGGCGGACGACAGATCTGGCTGCTCGATGAGCCTTTGAACGGGCTCGATGATCAGGCGCGCGGCGCGGTCGAGGCGCTGCTGGCCCTGCATTGCGGCGGCGGCGGAATTGCGCTTGTTGCCAGCCACCAGCCGATTGCGCTGCCCGGCCAGAAAAGCCTGCACCTGCCGGATTTCTCCGCGTGAGCGTGTTTACCGCCCTGCTCCGGCGTGATCTCGCCGCGCTGCTGCCCGGATCGGCGCGCGGCAATTCACTGCTGCCGCTATTGTTCTTCCT
>DFBR01000234.1:5172-10650 GCA_002367375.1 Erythrobacter sp. UBA3075
GAGAACGGTTTCTTCGATCAATGGGCCTTGCGCGGCATTGCCGAGGAAGTGGTGGTCGCGGTGCGATTGCTCGCCCATTGGCTCAGCTTCGGCCCGTTCATCATCGTCGCCGCTTTCCCCGCAAGCGCGCTTGTCGGCATCGATGGCGCGACATTGCATGTGGTGCTGCTGGGCCTGCTGGCAGGCACGCCGGGGCTGGCCGCCATCGGCATCATCATCGCGTCTGTAACTGTCGGGCTGAGAAGCGGCGGCGCGGCGCTGTCCGGCCTGCTGGTCATCCCGCTTGCCGTGCCGCTGCTAATCTTTGGCGCAGGTTCGCTCTCGACCGGCGGCGAAGGCGGACTCGCCCTGACCGGAGCAATCAGTCTGGTGCTGGTGGCAATTGCGCCCTTTGCCGGTGGCGCGGCAATCAGGGCCGCGCGCGAGGGTTAGCGACCATCAATAGGGCGGGTGATAATCCTCGCGCCGCAAGCTCAGCATATAGTCCGCGAGTGTCTCAGCTTCGTCCTGATCCAGATAGAAATCCATCTGTTCGGGATAATTGTGCGCTCCGGTTAGCCAAGTAAGCAGAGTTTCTCGCGTCAGGCCCGGCGTATTCGCAATCACCGCCCATTCGGGAGCCTCGGCATTGGGCGACAGACCATAGGCCTCGACCGAGTGGCACCCGGCGCAGGCTGCCTGGGCCAATGCGTGCGCCTCGCGATTTTCTGGAGCGACAGTTGCGGCTACTGGCTCTGCCGGAGCGGCATGCTGGCAAGCACCCAGCGACATGGCTCCGGCAATGGTGGTGGCAATTACTGCGATGCGCATGTTCCGACCCTTCACGTTAATTGCGGCCCATCTGGCGCAACGGTGCAAGGCTAGCATTACGCCAGATCAAGCGTAAGGCGGTTTGTGCAATCCTGTTGGCGAGCTCGTGAAAATTTCTGCGCCGTCTTCGGTAATTCCGATGGAATGCTCAAACTGCGCGCTCAGCGATTTGTCGCGCGTCACAGCGGTCCAGCCATCATTGAGCAGCTTCACATGCGGACGGCCGAGGTTGATCATCGGTTCGATGGTCATGAACATACCGGCCTTCAGCTCCGGCCCCGTACCCGCGCGCGCTGCGTGGACGACTTCGGGCGCATCGTGGAACAGGCGGCCCAGCCCATGTCCGCAAAAGTCGCGCACCACGCCGTAACGCTGGCGTTCGGCAATCTGCTGTATAGCCGCACCGATATCACCCAGCCGCGCACCGGGCCGCACCTGTGCAATACCTGCCATCAGGCATTCATAGGTCACTTCGACCAGCTTCTTCGCCTTCAGCGGCACATCGCCAACAAGGAACATGCGGCTGGTATCGCCATGCCAGCCGTCGAGCAGCGGGGTCACGTCGATATTGACGATATCGCCGTCCTTCAGCCGTTTGTCGCTGGGGATGCCGTGGCACACCACATGGTTGATCGAGATGCAGCAACTGTGGGTGTAACCGCGATAGCCGAGCGTAGCCGGCACCGCGCCGCCATCCAACGTCATCTCACGCACCACGCTGTCCAACTCGCCGGTAGTGACACCGGGCTGCACCCGCACGGCCATTTCGTCGAGTATTCGCGCGGCGAGCTGCCCCGCCTTGCGCATGCCCTCAAAGCCTTCCGGCCCATGCAGTTTGATGGTTCCGTCGCGGTAGACAGAAGTGTCGCCGGTTACGTGCTGATATTGCGTCATGAGGAGGCATGTAGCGATTGGCGCGCAAAATTGCGAGCCGCACAAACGCCTAGCTAGTCGCCCGCCGCAAAGTCCTCGCGATATTCGGGGCGCACAATCTCCAGCAAGTCCGCGTCCATGTCGAATGTGAACTCATAAGAGCCCTCGACATAAGGCCCGGCCAGATAGGGCGCGATCTGGATACCGATGCGGTTGAAGGCCTCGCCATTGGTGGAACCGAGCAGGAGGTTCGTCTCGTCCGGGGCGATGCAGGCATCGAACGTGTCGGTGGATCCCTCCTCAATCGGCGCACCGCGCCGTTCAGCCCGCTCTGCGTTCAGCGCTTCGCACAGACGCGCGCCCAGCGCAGTGTCGAGCGCCTCGGGTGAGGTGAAGAAGGCTATCGGTTCAACCGGAGCTGCGTTTTCCTTGTCCCACACGACAGTGTCGAACCGGTAATTGGGATGCGCGCCGCCGCTATAGCTGTCGAGCGCGGCTGACATGCTCAGCCAGCCCGGAAGGTCGGCGACCACTTCCCAGCTCGTCCCGCTCGCATATTTGTTGAAGGGGAAGCCATTTTCGCGTGCCTGAGCACGCCCGCGGGACGATTCGCTGGCCAGTGTGCGGCGCTGCTGGTCCAGTCGCTGGTCAAGCCATGCTGCCAGCCCGGGAAGCTCTCCCGCCTCTTGCGGATAGCTGTATCCGAATACGAAATCATCGTTTTCTTCGGAGACCTGCCGCGCCCCGCCAATGGGTGTTTCCTCCCCGTTTTCGGGGGGTTCCGGGGGTTCTGGGGGCTCTTGAGTTGCTGTGGCGCTGGGCGTTGCAGAGGCGACCGGGTCGCTTTCCTGAACCGGCACTTCGCAGCCCGCCAGCAGCACGGCCGAAGCCAGCGCCGGAACCGCAATCCCAATGAATCGTCGCTTCATCACATCGAAGCCTTTCCAAATGCGAACGAAAACGGCAAGCGATATTCCATGAGCATTGCAGACAATTTGATCCAGCCGGATCGCGGGCAAGACGCCATCGCGATCCATCTTGTCAACAAGGATACGTTCGAGAGTTTCGCAAAAGGGCTGAGCGGTCCGCAGCGCGCAGCTCTTGCCGCGCAGAAGTTCACCGGTGGTGGTTACCAGACCGGAATCGTGCCCGACGGCGAAGTATGGTTTGCTGTGGGCGGCGTTGCCGATCCTTCAGAGCTGTCGAGCTGGTGCCTGGCCAAATTATCCGAAAAGTTGCCCGCAGGAACTTACCGTCTGCATGGCCGCCAACCCGGCCCCGCCCTGCATGGCTGGCAGACTGCGCAATATGTTTTTGATCGCTACAAGAAGGATGATGACGCGGAAGGTCCGCGCATCCTGTTGACCGAAGATGTCGCGAAGATCGATCTTGCCGTGGCAGAAGCAGTGGCCACCGGGCTGGTCGCCGATCTGGTCAACACGCCTGCCGAGGACATGGGTCCCGCCGCTCTGGAAGAAGAGGCCGAACGGATAAGCAAGGCGCACAAGGCCAAGTTGGAGGTCATTCGCGGCGACAAGCTGGAGACAGGCTATCCGATGATCCACGCCGTGGGCCGCGCAGCAGACCGCAAGCACGCCCCGCGCCTGATCCAGTTCACCTGGGGCAAGGCGGATCATCCGCGCGTCGCCATCGTGGGCAAGGGCGTCACCTTCGATTCCGGCGGACTGGATGTGAAATCGGCTGCCGGAATGAAGCTGATGAAGAAGGACATGGGCGGCGCAGCCCATGCTCTGGCGCTGGCCGAACTCATCATGAAAGCGGGCCTCAAGGTCCATCTGCATTGCCTTGTGCCCACGGTCGAAAATGCCATTGCGGGCAATGCCTTCCGGCCCGGTGACGTGCTGGACAGCCGCAAGGGGCTGACAGTCGAGATAGGCAATACCGATGCGGAGGGGCGCCTGATTCTGGGCGATGCGTTGACGCTGGCGAGCGAGAGCGACCCCGACGTAATCATCGATTTTGCCACGCTGACCGGTGCCGCGCGCGTCGCTGTTGGACCCGATCTGCCAGCGCTATTCACCCGCCGCGACCAGACCGCCGATCAGTTGATTGAGGCAGGTCAGGCACATGATGATGCACCCTGGCGGCTGCCGATCCACGATGCCTATGCTGAATGGCTGAAATCGGACATTGCCGATCTGAACAATGCGCATGGCAATGCCTTCGCCGGAGCCAGTGTAGCAGCGTCTTTCCTCGACAGGTTTGTGGGCGAAGATATCGACTGGGCGCATTTCGATACTTTTGCGTGGCGTCCTGTTGCCAAACCAGGCCGGCCCAAGGGCGGCGCCGCGCTGGGCCTGCGCGCCGCGTTTCACGCCCTGCGTGGACGGTATGGCTGATGGTCCCCTTGCTCGCCCGCTGCGGGGCGTCTAAGCGCGCCATTGCAAGCCGGGGCAAGCTAACTTTCCAGAGGATGGCCGATTGAGCCAAGCTGAAGAAACCGACGACACCAAGCACCCGCAAGGTCCTTATGTCCTTGCTGGCCCTGCCGTGCGTCCTGACCCGCGCAAGGTTCCGCTCCGCGGCGATCTGGCGCATATTGCGCTGGCCGGAAAACACTTCGTGCCGCATTACGCCGTGCCCCAGCCGCGCACGGTGATGCCGGGCGGCGCCCCGCTGTTGGCTGATCCTGACGATGATGCGGAAAAATTATGCATCCTGATGGAGGGCGACAGTTTTGAAGTGCTTGATGAAACGGGCAAGTGGGTCTGGGGCTGCCTCTCGGTCGAAGGGCCGGTTGGCTATGTCCGCACCGATCTGCTGGAACAGGTGATCTAATGGTGCATACGGTGTTTATCGACGGCGCAGAAGGCACCACCGGTCTGGAAATCGTGGACCGTCTTGAAGACCACGATGCTTTTGAACTGGTGCGGCTGAGCGATGCTGAGCGCAAGGATACCGAATGCCGCCGCTCGGCGCTCAATTACGCCGATTTTGCCATATTGTGCCTGCCCGATGATGCCGCCCGCGAAGCTGTCGCGATGCTCGACGAAGAATCCGGCACGCGGGTTATCGACGCCTCCACCGCGCATCGCAATGCAGCGGGCTGGATATACGGCTTCCCCGAACTGGTCGGGCCGAGCGTGATTGCCGGAGCGGCGCGTGTCGCCAATCCGGGCTGCTATCCGACCGGATTTCTTGCCTTGATCGCACCGCTGGTTCGCGCTCGTCTGTTGCCTCGCGACTGGCCCTATACCGTCAATGCGGTCTCGGGATATTCCGGCGGCGGTAAGGCGTTGGTCCAGCGTTTCGCCGAAGAGCCGGACATTGCCTATCGCGCCTATGGATTTTCGCTCGATCACAAGCATCTTGAAGAAATGCAGAAGAAGGCCGGGCTGGCCCATGCGCCCGTCTTCGCTCCGGCAGTTGTGCCCGCATTTCGCGGAATGCTGGTGGAAGTGCCGCTTGCGATTGTCGCCATGCGATCCGCCGCCGAGCCGGACAAACTGCGCGAAGAACTGACCAGCTATTATGCAGACTCCCCGATCGTCACCGTCCACGATGACGAGGAACCGCCTACCGAATTGGTACTGCGCCGCGATGCCGAGCCATCGGATCGGCTCGACCTGTGGGTGTTTGCCGATGCGCAAGGACAGACCGCAAGGCTCGTCGCGCGACTGGACAATCTTGGTAAGGGCGCCAGCGGTGCAGCAGTGCAATCGCTCAATCTGATGGCCGGGTGTGATGAACTGGCCGGATTGAGGGTCTGATACCGATCTCACCTGCCCAGCAATTGGGCATGGCTGCCTGAATTTTCGCCAGTGAAATTTGCCG
>DFBR01000234.1:10773-12725 GCA_002367375.1 Erythrobacter sp. UBA3075
TCCATGCGGGCCCGATGGCATACTCACACAATTGCGACTGTGGGGTGCCGGGGATGGCAACAGAGCCCAGGTGCTAACAGGGACGGTAAGAAAACGACGTGAAAAAAATCGAAGCCATCATCAAGCCCTTCAAGCTGGACGAAGTGAAAGACGCGCTGCAGGAAGTCGGCGTGTCCGGGATCACTGTGACCGAGGCGAAGGGTTTTGGCCGCCAGAAGGGCCACACGGAGCTGTATCGCGGCGCCGAATATGTGGTCGACTTTCTGCCCAAGGTTAAGCTGGAGATTGTCGTTCCCGACAGTCTGGCAGACCAGGTGGTGGAAGCAATCGTCGGGGCCGCCCAGACGGGCCGCATCGGCGATGGCAAGATCTTCGTCTCCGACATCACCACAGCCGTGCGCATTCGCACGGGCGAACAGGATGATGCCGCCCTGTAAGTCAGCTCACCGAACGCAGCTTATTCAATAACAACGCAATCCCAATTCCAGGAGAACACCAACAATGGCCAGTGCAGCGGATATCGTAAAGCAGATCGCAGACGAGGAAATCGAATGGGTCGACCTGCGCTTTACCGACCCCAAGGGCAAGTGGCAGCACCTTTCGATGGTGGCCAGCGCGCTCGATGAAGATCAGCTTGAAGAAGGGCTGATGTTCGATGGCTCCTCTATCGCGGGTTGGAAAGCAATCAACGAGAGCGACATGATCCTGCGTCCAGACCTCGACGCGACCTATATCGATCCGTTTAGCGCCACGCCGATGTTGGTGATTTGCTGCGACATTGTGGAGCCGTCCACCGGCGAAGGCTACAACCGCGATCCGCGTTCGACCGCGAAGCGCGCCGAGGCCTATCTCAACAGCACCGGCATCGGTGATACGGTCTATGTCGGTCCCGAGGCCGAGTTCTTCATGTTTGACGACGTCCGCTTCGAAGACAGCTATGCCGGTTCTGGCTACCAGATCGACGATGTCGAACTGCCGACCAATTCGGGAGCCGAGATCGAAGGCGGCAATATGGCGCACCGCCCGCGCGAAAAGGGTGGCTACTTCCCTGTCGCTCCGGTCGACAGTGCAGTCGACATTCGCGGAGAAATGGTCGCCACCATGCTCGAAATGGGCCTGCCGTGCGATAAGCATCACCACGAAGTCGCACCTGCGCAGCACGAATTGGGCGTGACATTCGGTAAGCTGGTGGAAACCGCCGACCGCATGCAAGTCTACAAATATGTCGTCCACCAGGTCGCCCATGCCTATGGCAAGACCGCGACATTCATGCCCAAGCCGATCAAGGACGATAATGGTTCGGGTATGCACACCCACATGTCGATCTGGGCCGATGGCAAGCCGACCTTCGCAGGCAATGAATATGCGGGCCTGTCGGAAAATTGCCTGTTCTACATCGGCGGCGTTATCAANNCTGGTGCCGGGTTTTGAGGCTCCTGTGCTGCTCGCTTATTCGGCGCGCAACCGCTCCGCCTCTTGCCGCATTCCCTATGGTTCGGGCGAGAAGGCCAAACGCGTTGAATTCCGCTTCCCCGATGCCATGGCGAACCCTTACCTTGCCTATGCAGCCTTGCTGATGGCGGGCCTCGACGGCATTCAGAACAAGATCCATCCGGGCGAAGCGATGGACAAGAACCTCTACGATCTGCCGCCCGCTGAATTGGCCGATGTGCCAACAGTAGCCGGTAGCCTGCGCGAAGCCTTGCTGGCGCTGCGTGACGATTACGAGTTCCTGCTGGCAGGCGACGTGTTCACCAAGGACCAGATTGACGCCTATTGCGATCTCAAATGGGAAGAAGTCCTGCGCGTCGAAACAACGCCCAACGCGGCAGAATTCGACATGTATTACAGCGCGTGATTTGATTGGCCTCAAGCGCCGGCGGGGGCATCTGCCCCCTTGGCTAACGCGCTAACCGCGCGGCGGCCGGTCGGCCTTGCGGTGTCTGCGACAC
>DFBR01000006.1:0-5123 GCA_002367375.1 Erythrobacter sp. UBA3075
TCGTGGTAATATTCGGCGCGGAAGATGAACCACACCATGTCGGCATCCTGCTCGATTGAGCCGGATTCGCGCAGGTCGGACAGCATCGGGCGCTTGTCCTCGCGCGATTCCACCGCACGGCTGAGCTGCGACAGCGCGATTACCGGAACCTGCAATTCCTTCGCGAGCGTTTTGAGCCCGCGCGAGATTTCCGAAATCTCGTTCACGCGGTTGTCGCTGGCGCGGCCAGAACCTTGCAGCAATTGCAGGTAATCGACCACGATCAGCCCGATATCGTGCCGCCGCTTCAATCGCCGCGCGCGGGTGCGCAGGCCGGAAATCGTCAGCGCTGGCGTATCGTCGATATAGAGCGGCAATTCGGACAGCTTCTGCGCCGCGTAGGACAATTTCTGGAATTCATCGCGGTTGAGTTTGCCCGAACGCAGCGCCTCGGATGACACCTCGGCCTGTTCGGCAAGGATACGCGTGGCGAGCTGGTCGGCGCTCATTTCCAGGCTGAAAAAAGCGGCGGGCGCGCCGTAGCTGTGCGGGCCGCCATCGCGCTGGAAATTCAAATGCTCCTCCGCGCAATTGAAGGCGATGTTCATCGCAAGCGAGCTTTTGCCCATACCCGGACGCCCGGCGAGGATGATGAGATCGGAATTGTGCAGGCCGGCGGTCTTGTTGTCGATCAGCTCCAGCCCTGTGGTCTTGCCCGACAGGCCGCCACCCGAATTCATCGCCGCTTCGACCATGCGGATCGCTTCATGCGAGGCGCTGCGGAAGCTGGTGCCGGTGTTTTCGCTCACCGCGCCTTCCGCCACTTCGAACAGCCGTGCTTCGGCCCCTTCGATCTGGCGCATCGGCTCGACATCCTGCGAGGTGTCGAGCGCGTTCTCCACCAGCTCACGGCCCACGCCGACCAGTTCGCGCAGCAGGGCAAGGTCGTAAATCTGCTGAGCCAGTTCGCGCGGGGCAAGGAGGCCCTGTCCGTCGGCGGTAAGCTGGGCGAGATAGGCGCTGCCGCCCAATTCCTTCAGCCCCTCATCATTCTCGAAATAGGGTTTGAGCGTCACCGGCGTGACGATCATCTGCTTTTCAATGCCGATCTGGATGCGGTCGAAAATGCGCTGGTGGACAGGCGCGTAGAAATGCTTGGGCGCCAGCTCAATCGGCAGCTCTTCCAGCACGCGGTTGTCGATCAGCACGGCGCCGATAAAGGCCGCCTCTGCTTCCAGATTGGTTGGCAGGGCGCGGCCCTTGGGCGCCGCGTCAGCGCTATTAGGGGCGGCCACAGAATCACTGCGGATCAAGAGGTCTTCATCTGACATATGCGGCCTTAATGCGCAGCCAATGCGGCGCGGGCAAGTCGCAGCTTGTCACATTTTTCCATCACTGCCTGTGGAAAGCGGGGACGAATACCCGCCGCCCCCTTTTCGCAATTGCAATATGCACCCGCAGTGGGCCAAGGTAGCGGGCGATGACACAGGACGCAGGCAACCGGATTGAAGCCATCACGCTGGATGAAGCGACCGTCATCGCGCGCAATGAAGAGATTGAGAAAGAGCGCGAGGTCGCATTGCGCGATCTGGTGGAGGACAATCTCTTCCGGCCCTTGCGGGCGCTGGAAAACGGTCATGCCGGTCCGTGGCATGTCCACCTTGGCATTGTCGAAGGGATGTTGGCGCTGGGGCTGAAAGATCGCGCCGGGGCCGATGCGGGCACTATAGGGCTGGGACTGGGCCGCTTGCGCCGCGTGGTGCGCGAATATTTCGCTATATGTGACAGCTATTACAAGGCGCTGCGCCGCACATCCGCGCAGGAGATCGAAACTATCGATATGGCGCGGCGGGGCATTCATGATCGCGGAACGCGGCAATTGACTGAGGCGCTGGACGGCAAGGTTGAAACCGATTTTGAAACCGCGCGGCGATTGTTTACATTAATTTGCGTGCTGCATATCAAGGCTTAACCTAGAGCGGTTCAAGAGCCGCCTGGCACTGCCACCAATTACACCAATCAAGGGTCGCGCCCGATGGGCAAGAAGAAGAAATCTGTCTGGCGCTTCTGGGTTGAGGCGCTGCTGCTGCTCGCGCTGATTGGCACCGGCGTGTTCCTGTGGTGGCGCACGCAGAACTGGACGCCGCCGCGCGCGGAATTCCCGGTGCAGGGCGTGGTGATGGGGGCAGGCGATGGTCCGATTGATATCTCCGCCTTGCGCACCGCGCGCGCCGATTTCGTCTATCTCGAAGCGAGCAGCGGGGCAGAGGGGCGCGACGAATTGTTCGGCCGCAATCTGGCCGCACTGACCGACACGGGCATCATGCACGGCGCGGTCCATGCCTATGATCCGTGCATCCCGGCAGAGCGGCAGGCGGCCAATTTCGTGACCATCGTGCCGCGCGACCCACAGCTTCTCCCGCCCGCCATCGCGCTCGACAAACCCGCCAGCGAATGCGGCGATCCGGTGGTCGAGGCTGCGCTGGAAAGCGAGCTGACCACATTCATCAACCAGGTCGAAGGCCATGCCGGACAGCCGGTGGTGCTGAAGGTCAGCGAAGAGTTTGAGCGCACATACGGTATCGCGTCACGGATCGAGCGCAATCTGTGGCTGGAAAAAGAGTGGCTGCAACCCGATTATGCCGGGCGGCCATGGACCTTGTGGACGACCAACATGCGGCTGAAGAACCCCGCGAATGGGCAGGCTATGCGCTGGGTTGTGGTGCAGCCGTAATTCGGAGCGGCAAGAGCCCTAGCCCTCGTCGCTCTCCAGCCATTCGGCCAGCGCCGCCAGACATTCGCGTGCCAGCAGCTTGCAGCGTTCCGGGCTCCAGCCCTGCGCTTCATCGGGCCAGTCGTCATTGTCCTTGAACGGCATTTCCAGTGTCATTGCAGTCGCGCCGTAACGCTCGGCCACCTGATTGGTGCTGATCGCCAAATTGGCCTTGCCCGGCGCTGATTTGGGATAGCCCTTCCTGGTCTGGAAATCGCCGGCGCGACGGTCGAGGATGCGCTGGTAGCGATACATGCGCTCGCCCTGTTCGTCGGTCCAGCTGGGAATGCCTTCAAAACCTGCGAGGAAGACTGCGGCAATCGCCTCGTCACCATGCACATCCATCGCAAAGTCGACGCCGCTTTCGTCCATCGCATTACGGATCGCGAGCACCTCGGGAGAACGTTCAGCGCTTGGCTCCGCCCATTCGCGGTTGAGGTTTACCCCGTCGGCATTGCATCGCAGATGGCCGCGGAACGAGCCATCGGGATTGCAATTGGGCACGACATGCAAGCGGCAATGTTTGCGCAATGCGCGGCCCACCACATCGGCGGGATCGGTGAGCACTTCCAGCGCGCCTTCCATCCACCATTCGGCCATGCTTTCACCGGGATGCTGGCGGGCATAGAACCACACCTGCATCTCGCCTTCACCCATTTCGAGGCAGTCGAGCGGACGCCCGTCGAGCGTTTGGCCAAGGCGGCGGTATTCCACGCCTTCGGCGCTCGCGGCTTCAGCCACCAGATCGTGATGCCGCTCCATCGAATAGGGCGCGAAATAGGCGAAATAAGCGATGTCGGCTGCGGGCGTGTAGCGCACAGTCAAAGTGCCATTGCCGCTATCGGCATCGTAGGAACTGGCGGCCCGGCCCCAATAGTCGCGGTCTTCTGAAACGCAGGCGTTGTAGCCCGGCCAACCCGCCGGATAGGCGCTTTCTTTGAGATTATCGAAAGTCAGCACCAGCTCGCGTCCCGCCGCGCCCGACACGCGGAAGTGGAACCACTGGGCAAATTCGCTTTTGCGGTCGTGCGGGATGCGCAGCTGCGCATTTGCACCGTCGATGGACACGACTTCCACATTGCCGCTGTCGAAAGCGGCGTCGATCACGATATTTTGCTGAGTCATTCTACCTCGATAGTTTCGCCGGACGTGCCGGGGAAGCCCGCAAACAGGGCATCGACCATGCGCGTAGCGGCGGCGGCTTCATCGGCATAGTCGCTATTGCGGGTGGCAACCATGCTCGCGCGACCTTCCCACAGGTTTGGCCCACCTTCGGGCGACTGGATGGCGACGAATATCTGCCGCTCAATCCGATCTGCGGGCGGACCGGATATCAGGCTGTTGAGATTTATGCCGACACCCACGCCGACGCCTGAACCGTAAGAGCCGGTCGATCCACCAGCGCCCACGCCAACACCCCCGCGCCGCCGTTCACCTTCGCCAACGAAATATTCCAGATCGATCATCGCCACTTGCTCGCCATTGGTCAGCACGTTGCGATAGCCGAGCGATTCCAGTTCCTGCCGTACAGCGTCGGCATATATGCCGAATTCGAGCGAATCGGCGTCCATGGTGGGAGATGCGGTGATTTCGATGGTGCCCTGGGCGAGGAAGGCGGGCGTTTCGCCCACAAAGCGCGTGACTTCGACGGGCGAGACATAGGCGGGCGTGGCGCAGCCAGCGGTAAGGGCGCATGCGGCGAGGAGTGTGATGACGTGATGTTTCATGCTGTTATAATGCACAAGAAAGGCGCTTGTGCCTATCCGCAGTGGTTAAACGCATTGCGTGACCCATTGCCCGCAGGCCCAATCATGCTAGGCGCTTGCGCCCATGAGCACTCAGACACCCGTCCTCGTCACCGGCGGTGCCGGCTATATCGGCAGCCACGCGGTTCTTGCCCTGCTTGATAGCGGTTGGAAGGTCGCGGTGATCGACAATCTGACAACGGGCTTCAAATTCGCCGTGCCCGATGGCGTGCCGCTGTATGAAGGCGATATTGCGGATGGCGAATTGCTCGCACGCATTTTCACCGAGCAAGGCACGAAAGCGATCATGCATTTCGCAGGCTCCATCGTGGTGCCCGAAAGCGTCGAAAAGCCGCTCGACTATTATCACAACAATACGGTCAAGAGCCGTGCCTTGATCGAGGCGGCCGTGACGGCAGGCGTGCCGCATTTCATCTTCAGCTCAACCGCTGCGACCTATGGCATTCCCGAAGAATCGCCGGTGCGCGAGGACACGCCCAAGGCGCCGATCAACCCCTATGGCTGGTCCAAGCTGATGACCGAGCAGATGCTGGCCGACACGGCCGCTGCGCATGACATGAATTATTGCGCGCTTCGTTATTTCAACGTTGCGGGGGCTGATCCGC
>DFBR01000006.1:5269-6798 GCA_002367375.1 Erythrobacter sp. UBA3075
TATGGCCGGGGCTTCTCCGTGCTCGAAGTGCTCGATGCGGTGGACCGGGTGACCAATATGCAGATCAACCGGGTGATGGCGCCGCGCCGCGCGGGCGATCCCGATTCGCTGATTTCGGACCCAAGTCGGATCAAGCAGGCCCTGCCATGGCAGCCGCAGCACGCCGATCTCGATGCTATCGTCGATCACGCGCTCGCCTGGGAGCGAAAGCTGGCGGAAATTCGCGAGAAACCGGGCGGCGAATAGCCGACCGGCGAGGGCGACCGCCCGCCCGCAGGTGCCGCAAAGCGTAGCGGAGCGAGCAGCACCGAGGACACTTCGCCGGATGGCGGAGCGAAAACAAGAGATCACTAACAGTTGACTTGGGCGACCCGTCACCATATTGGCGCAACTTGAAATTCCGGCATCGGAGACCATCTCCGGTGCCGCTTGTTTTTGCAGGAATAGACCATGAAAATCCGCAACAGCCTCAAGTCGCTGAAGAACCGCCATCGCGATTGCCGCGTGATCCGCCGTCGCGGCCGCACCTATGTGATCAACAAGACCAACCGCCGCTTCAAGGCCCGCCAGGGTTAATTGATGCCGTGCTGCGAGTGATTCGCGGCACCGGTCTTCTGCAAAGCCCCCGCCACCACGGGGGCTTTTTGCATGTCTGAAGGGCCTGGGTGTTGAAAGGACGGGCAATGAGTGCAGTCGTCTTCGATGTCGGGCGGGTTTTGATCCAGTGGGATCTGCGCTGCCTGTTCGCCAAGCTGATTGACGATCCAGACGAGCTGGAATGGTTCGTCACCAATGTCGTCACTGAACAATGGCACCACCAGCATGATGAAGGCCGTGCGCTCGCCGATATGGTGCCAGAGCGAATCGCGCAATTCCCTGATCACGCCGATCTCATCCGCGCCTATGCGACCCGCTTTAATGAAACCGTGCCCGGCCCTGTACCCGGCACGCATGAACTTGCGCGCCGCCTGCACGCGCGCGGCGTGCCTGTGTTTGGCCTGACCAATTTTGGGCATGAATTTTGGGCCGATTTTCGCCCGACCCAGCCGATTTTCGACCTGTTCACCGATATCGTGGTGTCCGGCACAGAGAATGTCGCCAAGCCCGAAGCGGAAATCTATGCGATAGCAGAGGCGCGCTTTGGTCTGCCACCGCAGCAATTGTTCTTCATCGACGACAAGCCAGAGAATATCACGGCCGCCATAGCGCGCGGGTGGCAGGGGCATGTATTCACCGATGCGCAGCGGCTGGAAGATGCTCTGAGCGCGCGGGGCCTCCTCTGATCGGCACAAAAGAAAACTCCGGCACGCGGGGGCGCACCGGAGCAGTGGAGTGCCACCTGCGATGGAGAGCGGTGGCGGGATCGGGTTGTGCAGCGTCAGCCGTTGCAGCGCGCCAGCTGGCTTTCCGAAAGCGTTTCGCCATCCGCGGTAAAGCTGGCGATGGCGCCAACTTCGCGGCGCAGTTCACTGCATACACGCAAGGCGCGGTCGCGGCTGCGCGGGCCGGTGCAGGTCGTGCCCTCGCAG
>DFBR01000006.1:6960-9273 GCA_002367375.1 Erythrobacter sp. UBA3075
CTTTTGCGAATATTTTTGGTTTCCGCATATTTCCTGTATGGAAGGCACTGGATAGAGATGTATTTATGGGCATGAGAGAACCGCTGGGTGAGCTGGGCTGCGGCTTGCCACACGCATTGGAAGTGATGGGAGAACGCTGGTCGTTCCTGATCCTGCGCGCGGCGTTCAACGGGCTGTATCATTTTGAAGAATTCTCGGCAGAGCTGGGTATCGCCCGCAATATCCTGTCGAATCGCCTGTCCAACCTCGTCGACCACGGCGTCCTGCAACGGACACCTTGCGAACATGATCGGCGCAAGGTGGAATATCGCCTGACCGAAAAGGGGCTTGGCCTGCTTCCCGCCATGCTCGCGCTGCGCCAATGGGGCGAGAGATACGCCGACAATTTCAGCGCTGAACTGGTGCTGGTCGATTGCCGCGATGGCTTGCCGGTGGCCCCCATCGGTGTCCACGCGCATGATGGTCGGCAGCTAAGCTGGGCAGAGCTGGGCTGGCAAACCCCCGACAAGATCGGCGTGCCAGTGGACCGCCACAGCGGCGGCTACGTCAAAGGCGAGCCGGAGAAAAAGCCCGAGGATTGTTGCTGAGCCAGCAGCAAGAAGTGCCTGCCAGAACACCGAATGATAAGTGAAGTAATCGCGAGCTACGCCCTCGGCGCCTGCCGCCGATAGCTCAGCGCTTCGGCAATATGCACGCGGCCCACTTTCTCTGCGCCCGCCAAATCAGCGATCGTGCGCGCCACGCGCAACATTCGCACATAGCCGCGCGCGGACAGGCGCATTTTCTCGGCTGCCTGCATCAGCAGAGCGCGGCCTGCTTCGTCAGGCGTCGCGTGTTCCTCCAGCGCGTCACCATCCAGCTCTGCATTGGAGCGGACGCCGCGCGCAGTCTGGCGGGTACGCGCAGCAGCCACGCGGGCGGCGACTTCGGCAGTACCCTCGGCGGCTGGCGGCAAGTGCAGATCGGCGGCGCTGACCGGGTCCACTTCGACATGCAGATCGATCCGGTCGAGCATCGGGCCGCTCACCTTGCTCTGGTAATCGACCGCGCATTTGGGCGCGCGTGAGCACGCCAGCATGGGATCGCCCAGATGGCCGCAGCGGCACGGGTTCATCGCCGCGATCAGCTGCACGCGGGCAGGGTAGGCAACATGGGCATTGGCGCGCGCGACATCGACCTTGCCGGTCTCCAGCGGCTGGCGCAGCGAATCGAGCACGGCGCGCTGAAATTCGGGCAATTCATCAAGGAACAGCACGCCCAGATGGGCGAGGCTGACTTCGCCGGGTCGCACGCGCAATCCGCCGCCGGTCAGCGCCGCCATGCTGGCCGAATGGTGCGGCGCGCGGAACGGGCGGGCGCGGCTGATCTTGCCGCCCTCCAGCGTTCCCGCGACCGAGGCGACCATGCTCACTTCGAGCGCCTCTGCCGGGGTCAGCGGCGGGAGAATTCCCGGCAAGCACGCGGCAAGCATCGATTTGCCCGCACCCGGCGGGCCGTTCATCAGCAGATTGTGCCCGCCAGCGGCAGCGATTTCCAACGCGCGCTTGGCGGTTTCCTGCCCCTTCACTTGGCGCATGTCCGGTCCGTGCGCAGCAGCCTCGACTTCGCCGGGTTCGGGATCGGGCAAGCGTTGCTGTCCGCGCAGATGATTGAGCAGGCTGGTGAGATCCGGCGCGGCGCATACGCGCACATCGCTTGCCCAGCGCGCCTCTGGCCCTTGCGCGGCGGGACACAGTAGGCCCTTGTCGGTCTCGCTGGCATGCAGCGCGGCCAGCAGAACGCCGGGCGATGCGACGATCCGCCCGTCCAGCGCCAGCTCTCCAACGGCCACCCATTCGCTCATTGCCTCGGCATCGACCACGCCCATTGCCGCGAGCAGCGCCAGCGCAATCGGCAGATCGTAATGCGATCCTTCCTTGGGCAGATCGGCAGGTGAGAGATTTACGGTAATGCGCTTGGGCGGGAGCGACAGGCCCATGGCAGAGAGCGCGGATTGCACCCGTTCACGGCTTTCGCCCACCGCCTTGTCCGGCAGGCCGACCACGGAAAAGCGCGGCATTCCGGCGGCCAGCTGGCACTGCACCTCAACAGCGCGCGCCTCCAGCCCCAGATATGCGACTGTCGAAACCAGTGAAACCAAGCGAAAACCCCCTTGTCCGCAATGTGATAGCGGCGCGCTCGCCCCTGTCGAGTGCTTACAGCGTTAAGCTGGCGGAAACCCCGTATTTTCGGATTCCCGAAGGCTGTAGCTGGCACTTATGGCGTGATGGCACCGCGTTTACCTTTCCTCGCATCACTTCTGGCACCGCTTGC
>DFBR01000006.1:9356-10127 GCA_002367375.1 Erythrobacter sp. UBA3075
GCACTCGTTGACATCACCACCCATCGCTCGCCCGCCAATTTCGCAGCGGTGCTGGAAGCCTATCCGTCGATCGACACGCTGGAATTTATTGAAGCGCCCGGCACGCATGATGATCGCGCAAACTTGCGCTTGGGCCGGATGATTCGCGCCCATGGAATCGCCACGCGTGCGCCCGAAGGCGGCTCGGTGCGGTCCGGCGCGGTGGAACTGTTTCTTGCCGGCGTCAGCCGCGAAATTGATCCTGCCAGCGAATTTGCGGTGCACGGCTGGCTCGATGATCGCGGAATGGGTGCAGAAGATTATCCGCTGAGCGCGCCTGAACATCGCCGTTATCTCAATTATTACGCCGAAATGGGCATGGCTGAGGAAGAAGCTGCGGCCTTTTACGCCATGACCAATTCGGTGCCGTTTGAAGATGCGCTGTGGCTGACGGGAAGCGAAATGCGCGGCTGGATGGATGCGGGTAGTCAAGCAGAGCTTGCAGGCGAGGCGGGAAGCAGCGAAAAGGCCGAAGCAGAAATTGCCGATCTGCGTCTTGCGTATCTTGACTTGGACCCCGTGCTTCAGTAAGCGCGCCCTTGTGTTGAGGCCGCCCTGTGTTTGGCGGCCCTTTTTATTCTGAATTCTGAGGTATTCGACCATGAAGCGCACATTCCAGCCGAGCAATCTCGTGCGTGCCCGCCGCCACGGCTTTTTCGCCCGCAAGGCCACTCCCGGTGGCCGCAACGTGCTGCGCAATCGCCGCCGCAAGGGCCGCAAGAAGCTTTCAGC
>DFBR01000202.1:0-7634 GCA_002367375.1 Erythrobacter sp. UBA3075
GGAGGCGGACGAATTGGGCATTCCCGACCCGGACAAGAAAGCGCCCATCGTGGGCCGCTCAAACGAAGGCAAACCGGGGACGCGCAAGATGCGGTACGGGCGGACGCAGCGGAAGATGGGGAAGTGAGAGGGTAAAGCCATTAAATAGCCAGTGCTTGGATGACGGCGGTGACAGGCCGCTGGGCGAGGCTTTATTGCCTCATAGCATACGCAACTGGAACGAGACGCATGACCCGCAAGATTGACAAATCTCCTTCTGTCTCTTATAAAGGACAGGTCTCGATTGTTCAGACGGAGCAATTTCGCGGTTGGCTCGATGGCCTCCGCGATCGCAAAGCCCGCCTGAGGATCGACGATCGGTTGAAGCGCCTTGCCAGCGGGAATGCCGGAGACACGCGATCCGTGGGCGATAATGTGCGCGAACTGCGCTTTCACTTTGGACCCGGATATCGTGTGTATTACAAATGGCAGGGCGATGTGCTTGTCATATTGCTGAATGGAGGAGACAAGGGCAGCCAGAAGCGCGATGTTGCGCTCGCGAAAAGGCTGGCCAAGGACGCTGATGATGGCATTGAAGGTATACCCGTTTGATCCTGCTACCCACCTCGAAACAGAGGAAGATATCCTGCATTATCTTGAAGCGGCGATGGAAGGAAACGACGCCAAGCACATTGCCAGTGCCTTGGGCGATGTTGCGCGTTCCAAAGGGATGAGTGAGATCTCCAAGAAGGCCGGCGTCGGGCGACAGGCGCTCTACAACTCGCTTTCGGAAAACGGCAATCCGACGCTGGAAACATTGGTGGGCGTTCTTGATGCGCTAGGGTTGTCACTAACGGTCCAGCGCCGCGCTGCCTGATTGACCTTCATGTTGCGAATAATACTGCTTTGCGTCCCGCTCGCCGCTTGCGGACAGGCGAGCGAGCCTGCGCCTGATGCTCAGCGTGCCGTGCCGCAAGACACTGCACCGCGGCAGGCGCGCGCCGACCCGTCTCCCGACACGTCCGCAGCGTTCTGGACTGTATCGGAGACCGGGCAGGCGATCCGCTTTGGCAATTCGGATGAAGACCCGCTCCTCACACTCGGCTGCAATTTGCGGGCGACACCCGCCGAATTCGTCATCATCCGCCATACCGATGCCCTGCCCGACCAAAGCGCGCTGTTTCCCTTTGTCGGCAATGGAATGCGCAGCCGCTTTCTTGCCGACACAAGGCTGTCCAATGGCGAATGGCGCTGGGAAGCGCGTCTGCCTGTAGGCGATCCGCAGCTTGATGTGTTTGCCGGCACGCGCGATCTGACCGCGACCTTGCCGGGGCGCGGGATGCTGGAGATTGCGGGCAGCCGGATACCGGGCGAATTTCTCGACTGGTGCCGCGCGGGTGGCCGCGCGCCCGAAGTCGAAAATGACACGGACACCGAAGCGCCTGACGCAGGCTAGCCTCCGGCGCGCTCCACCAGCATATCTGCGGTCAGCACTTGCGGCAATTGCTCGCCTTCTTCGCCAGCGGGATACCACACGTAAAGCGGCACGCCCGCCGCGCCCCATTGCTCCAGATAGCGGGTGATCGCCGGATCGGCGCGCGTCCAGTCGCCGCGCATCGCGATAACACCCGCCTCTGCGAAAGCCGCGCGTGTTACCTCGCGCTCGATCGCGATGCTCTCATTGACCTTGCAGGTGACGCACCAGTCGGCGGTGAACCAAAGGAACAACGGTTGGCCGCTCGCCCGCGCCTCGACGAGCGCTTCTTCGCTGTAGGGAATGGGGTCGAGCATGCTTTCGGCAGCCACCGCAGCCTGCTCTTCGACGCGGAACGGGAGCGCCGCGAGGAAATACACCGGGATCATCAGCAGCAACACCTGCATCGGGCGCGATGTGCGGCGCAGTGATGCAAGTAGGATGGCGATGGTCACGCCCGCTCCCACAGCGGTAAATGCGAAATGCGCACCGCCCAGTCGCCAAGCGAGCCACACCAGCGCGAGCGCGGTCAGACCCATCGGCACTGCCATGATCTTGCGGAATGTCTCCATCCACGTGCCCGGCTTGGGCAGCCGGGAACGCAAGGCAGGAATGTAACCCAGCAGCAGGAACGGCAGCGCCAAGCCCAGCCCCAGCGCCGCAAACAACAGTAGCGCCTGCGTTACTGGAAGCAGCAGCGCCGCGCCCAATGCCGCCGCCATAAATGGCCCGGTACACGGGGTTGCGACCACAGCGGCAAGTAGACCAGTGGCAAAGGCACTGCCCTGCCCGCCGGTGCGGATCGGCAGCATGGGAAGCTCGAACAATCCGGCAAGATTGGCGGTGATGAGCGTCGCCAGAACCAGCAGGCCCGCCACCACCAGCGGCTGCTGCAATTGGAACGCCCAGCCGACTTGCTCTCCCGCTGCGCGCAAGGCCAACATCAGCGCGCCGAGCGCCAGCACAGCCAGCATCACGCCAGCGGTATAGGCCAGCCCTTCACGCCGCGCCGCGCTTTCGCTGCCGCCTGCGCGCGCCAGTGTCAGCGCCTTGAGGCTAAGAATCGGGAACACGCAGGGCATCAAATTGAGCAGCAATCCGCCGAGCAATGCTCCGCCCAGCAGCAGGATCAGCGGCGTATCGACTGCAGCGCCGCCGAGCGCGCGGCCGCCTGTCGGCACATCGCCAGCCGCAGCTTCGAAACGAAGGCCCTGGCCATCTTCGCCAAAGGCAAGGATGCCATCGATGCGGTCAGGCTCCGCCCGCAGTCCGCCGCGCGCCAGCTCTGCTATCAGATACTCGCCATTGCGGTAGAAATTCTGCGCCGCGCCGTAATTCATCACATCGGATTGCGCGACAAACAGGTGCAAATTCCCCTCGGCCACGCCTTCCGGCAAGGGGATTGCGAGCCGCAGAACATCGCCGCGCAAGGCAAAGCGCGCCTCGCTATCGATCAATGGCGGGATGGCGGCGCGATGGGCATCGAAATCGGCGCGCAGCTGCTCGGTTTCCTGCGGGAAACGCAGCGTCAGCCTGTCGCCCTCGCGCACGCACAGCCGGTCCGAACAGGCGAGCCACTCCGCCGCCAAAGCAATAGGCGCAATATTGGTGACCGCCGCGCTTTCGGGCACCGTAATCGGCACCAGCACGGCGTAAGGCTCTTTGAAGACGTGGTTGATAAGCCCGATCAATTCGAGCGCTTCGGGCACAGGATATTGCGGCTCACCCGCTTCCCAGCCTTCGGGCAACGTCCAGTCAAGCTCCATGCCCAGCCCTGCATCGCCGGGATTCGACCAATATCCGTGCCAGCCCTCCTGCGGGCGGAAACGCAGCGCGACAGTCAGCGTTTCGCCTGCCTCCGGCTGACTTTCCGCCACAAGGTCGGCCGCGATGTAATTATCCTGCTGCGCCTGAGCTTCCACAGCCAGAGGCACGGCCCACAAAAAGAGCGCCGCGATCGCATACCGCATAAAAGAGAGGCCAAAGGTTGGTCTTGCCTGCATTTCGCCGGACACCTAGGAGCAGGGGCAATGGCAGACAAGCGCGAACTCCTCATCCTCGGCGGCGGTCTCGTCGGCATGACGCTGGCTTTGGCGGCGGCAAAGAAGGGCATTTCCAGCCACGTGGTCGATCGGGCTGATCCGGCGGACCTGCTGGCGGAAGGCTTCGATGGCCGCGCCACAGCGGTCTCCACCGCCAGCTGGAACCTGTTCAAGAACATCGGTCTGGCGGACCAGCTTGAACCGCATGGCTGCCGGATCGAGAATATCGCCGTCACCGATGGGATGCGCCCCGGCAGATTGGATTTCCAACCCGAACCGCATGAAGGCACGCTGGGCCGGATGTTCGCCAATCGTCAGCTGCGCCTTGCGCTGTTCGAGGCTGCCAAGGACGAAAAGCTTATCAACTGGCACGCCAAGACCAATGTCACCGCGCGCGAACGCGGTGAGCATGGCGTTTCCGCAACGCTGGAAGACGGCTCCCTGCTCGAAGCGAGCCTGATGGTGGCTGCTGAAGGGCGCGGTTCACCCACGCGCGATGCTGCGGGCATTTCGCTCGCCAAGTGGGATTACAGTCACCGCGCGATCATTCAGGGCCTGACGCATGAGAAGCCGCATGACGGCGTGGCGTGGGAAATTTTCTATCCGGCAGGGCCCTTTGCCCTGTTGCCGCTGCTCGATGATGCGGACGGCCACCACCGCTCTGCTTTGGTTTGGACCATTTCCGAGGATGATGCCGAAGGCGTCTTGAAGCTCGGCCCGCGCGGTTTTCTCGCTGAGGTCGAAAAGCGGATGGGCAGTCTTTACGGCGCAATCGCGCTCGATGGCGGGCGCAGCTCATACCCGCTTGGCTTCCATCACACGGCCAAGATCGTCGACAACCGCCTCGCGCTGGCGGGTGATGCCGCGCATGGTATTCACCCGATTGCGGGACAGGGCTTCAACCTTGGTCTGCGCGATGTGGGCGCATTGGTGGAAGTTATCGCAGAAGGCATGCGGATCGGGCTGGAACCGGGCGATGCGCAGGTGCTGGCGCGGTACGAGAAATGGCGCGGTCTCGATTCCTTCATGGTCGCACTGGCAACAGATGGGCTGACACGCCTGTTCGGCATTCCCGGCAAGGCCCCAAGCGCAGTGCGGCGGCTCGGCATGGCGGGCGTGCAACGGATGCCTGCTCTCAAACGCTGGTTCATGGATGAAGCGCGCGGGATGAGCGGAGACTTGCCCGAATTGCTCAAGGGCTAGCCACTTCCAATGCCGCGTTACAGCGGCTCGTTCCCGACTGGGCTCCGCTGTTCAACTGGCGCGCCTTCGCTATCGCGCAATTCGCGCGGGTCCAGCACGGCAGCGGTTTCGAGCGTTTCGAGCGCGCGCTGGGCAGCAGCATAGCGCTCTGCATCATCCATCCAGTCCTGCGCGGCCACGGCATTGGGCAAATTGCGCACTTCGGACACGGCTGCCTCTATCTGGCCACTTTCGAGGAACTGCCGCGCGCGTTCCAACCGACGCTCGGCCACCGGAGACGCGGTATCTTCCCGCCGCACAACGAACAGTTCGGACAGTTCACGCCCGATCCGGGTGAACGCACCTTCGCCATCCGGTGCATCGGTAAGCGCAGGCGCGAGTCCTTCAAGCTGGGCGAGCAGTTGAGCGAGCGTAACTGGCGATTGCGCAGCATCGATCACCGTTTGCACCGCGTTTGGACGGTCTTCTCCGAAACGCAGGCGCAACTGGTCCGCCAGATAGCCGAGCGGCTGTCCCCGTTCCAGCGCACGGCGGCTGGCGAAAGCGATCAGCAGTGCCTCGGAACGCGCGGCATTGCCCGCCGCCGCCTGCGATTGCAGGTCGAGCTGGGTAAGGCGCTGTTCCATCGCGACAATCCGGCTGTCGAGTCCGCCTTGCTGCTCAACCACCTGTTCGACCTGCTCAACCGCCTGGCGTGCCTCTTCGGCGGCGTCATCAGGCGTTGGCGAAGGCAACGGTTCGGGTGTGCCGGTTTCACTTTCGACGAGCGCAATGCCTCCGTCCTGCGTTACAGGCTGTTCCGCCTCTGTCCGCACGTTGAAAAGGCCGGATAGGCTATCGCTATTGTTCAGCAGCCACATGGCAACCACACCAAGCAGGAAAGCCCCGCCCAATGCGATCAGTATCGGGCGCAATGATGTCTTTTGCCGCCGCGCACTGGCGGGCGTGAAGTCGTAGCCTTGCTCCATAGTGTCCTTCTGCAAGCCAATTTCCGGCTTTTGCCCAATCCCGGCTTTGGATGACCGACAATCAAGCGTTTTACATTAATGGCACATGTCACGCGCCAACGCCAATAATGCTGCATCATCGGGCTGTGGAGCAGACTGGCAATCGCGCCAACCGCTTCCAGCCGCTTGGGCTACGCGAGGGCCGATACAGGCGAGCGCGATACGCGATTTGTCGAGCCCGCGGCGTTCACATTCGGAAGCAAAATGGCGCGCAGCAGCGGCGGAATGGAGCAGAACGAGCGGATCGGATGCACGCAGGCTGACCTCATCGCTGCCGGACAGGGGCAAAGCGCGCACATCATAGACAATGCGCGTGGTAACTTTGGCGCTGTCAGGCAGATCGAGCGGCACATGCTCCGACCCGGCGAGGCGGAGAAAGTGCGTGTCGCCATCTGCCGCATCGACGAGCGCCTGCAACCCGCCAACCCCCGTTTGCGCGACGGTGAAACCCGCTTCGCGCGCCGCAATCGCAGTGGCTTCGCCGACAGCATGCACGGGCAGTGTCAGCAGACCTTCCAAAGCCGCGCCGCCATGGCGGATCGCATTGGCACTGCCCAGCAGGAGAGCGTCGAACTCGCTTGCATCAGGCGCGTCCCAAGCAACCGGCACGACTTCGAACAGCGGCCTGCCAAGCACCGCCATGTTGAGATCACGCGCTGCCTGCAATGTCGATTGCAGACCCGGCTGAGGGCGAATGGCGAAGATCATGGCGGGCCCTCAAACACGGCGCGGATGCCCGGCGTGGCGCTTTCGAGAAGCTGCGAAGCGAGCTTGGCAGGCGAGGCATCATCTCCGGCGGCAAAGCGTGCTTCGGCTTCGACCCGCTCTGCGCCGTCGCCGCTGAAAATCGCCGCGCGCATGGTCAGCTCGCCGTCCGCATGGTCGCACAGGACACCGATGGGTGAATGGCAATTGCCGCCCAAGGCAAGCAGCAGGGCGCGCTCGGCCATCACTTCAGCATGGCTGGCCGCATGGTCCAATGGCGCAAGCAATTCCTGTGTGCGCGTGTCATCTGCGCGGCATTCCAGCGCGATGGCCCCTTGTGCGGGCGCAGGCAGCCATTCGTTCTGGTCGAGCGGGTGGCCGATATCGTCCTGTCCCAGCCGCAAAAGGCCCGCTGCGGCGAGAAAAGTCGCATCCGCCTCGCCCGCGTCCAGCTTGCCCAGCCGGGTGGCGACGTTGCCGCGAAAGGTCACGACTTTGCAATCGGGGCGCATGTTGAGCAATTGCGCAGCACGGCGCGGCGCACTGGTGCCGATGATCGCACCATTGGCCAACGCCGCAATGCTCTGCGCTCCGATCAGCCGGTCGCGCTTGTCCGCACGCGGCAAGATCGCGGTGAGCAGCAGTGTGTCAGGCCGCACAGTCTCGACGTCTTTCAACGAATGGACAGCCGCATCAATCCGCCCTTCCGCGAGCCAAGCATCCAGTTCCTTGGTCCACAATGCCTTGCCGCCAATCTCGGCCAGCGGGCGGTCGAGCACTTTGTCTCCGCTCGCCACGACGGGGACCAATTCAACCGCATTTTCGGGCCAATCATGCGCTTCGCACAGACGGCGGCGGGCTTCCTCGGCCTGCACCATGGCGAGCGGAGAGCGGCGGGTTCCGAGTTTCAGGAATGGTGCGTCAGGCATCGGTTCGCTTGCCCTAGCGGCCCCTTCCGCTAAGGGAAAGTGCGATGACACTGGTGCTCGGCATAGAAAGTTCATGCGACGAAACCGCCGCTGCTCTGGTGACGGGTGATCGCATTATTCTGGCGCAGGCAATTGCCAGTCAGGAGGCGGAGCACGCGCCCTATGGCGGCGTCGTTCCCGAAATCGCTGCGCGCGCGCACGCAGAGCGGCTCGCGCCACTGGTGGAGAGGGTTCTGCACGAAGCCGGTGTAGAACTGTCTGATTGCGATGCCATCGCTGCCACTGCCGGACCGGG
>DFBR01000202.1:7790-8449 GCA_002367375.1 Erythrobacter sp. UBA3075
ATATCAGCGGCTGGCCACCACCATCGACGATGCTTTGGGAGAAGCGTTCGACAAGACCGCCAAGATCCTTGGCCTCGGCTATCCCGGCGGCCCTGCGGTGGAGAAGTTGGCCTTGCAAGGCGATGCTTCGGCAGTGCCGCTCCCGCGCCCTCTCAAGGGCAGCAAGGAACCGCATTTCAGCTTTGCGGGCCTCAAAAGCGCGGTGCTGCGCGCGCATCAATCTGGCGAGCACGCCGACGCCGACATTGCCGCCAGCTTCCAGCAGGCCGCGCTCGATTGCATCCTTGATCGCACCCGCCGCGCGCTCAACATTATGGAGCCGGTCACAGCGCTGGTCGTGGCTGGAGGGGTTGCAGCCAATCAGACCATTCGCGGCGGTTTGGAGCAATTGGCAGGCGAGTTCGACCTGCCCTTCACCGCTCCGCCCTTGGCACTGTGCACGGATAACGCAGCGATGATAGGCTGGGCGGGTGTAGAACGGCTGGCGGCTGGCTTTGATGCCGACCCGCTTGACCTGAAAGCACGGCCACGCTGGCCGCTCGACCCTGATGCAGCGCCCGCACGCGGCGCAGGAGTGAAAGCATGACTCAGTCAAACATCGGTGTCGTGGGCGCGGGCGCATGGGGCACAGCGCTGGCACAGGCACTGGCCTCGGACGG
>DFBR01000102.1:0-1785 GCA_002367375.1 Erythrobacter sp. UBA3075
CCCCGGCGCAGGGCAAGGGCAGTTCAGGACGGCGCATCCTGATTGGTCAGCACCTCTTCCTCGGGATCGTCAGAAAACCAGTCAGAGCTTTGCCACACCAGCCCCGCAGCAGCGCCAAGGAAGGCCGCCAGCACCAGCGCGGTGATCATCACCAGCACGCCAAGCGGCGCTTTCTTTGGTTGCGGATTTCCCAATGCCATTTGCGGTTCCCTTGCTTGCAGCCACGCGCAACAAAATTGCCCGTATTACCAATATTGCCTAGCCCACTTGACGAGCCAGCCCCAAACGCGCAGGTCGCCTCCAAACAAGGCTGTCCTCTCGCAGAAAGATGGCCACAACCGCAACCCTTTGACAGGAAAAGCAGCACATGACCCAGGTCGGCGCCAATTCGCTCGGAACCCGCAAGACACTTGATGTGGGCGGCACAACATACGCCTATTATTCGCTTGCTGCTGCGGGCGAGAAGTACGGTGATGTCTCGCGTCTGCCGCATTCGATGAAAGTGCTGCTGGAAAACATGCTGCGTTTCGAGGATGAAGGTTTCACCGTGGGTGAAGAGCATGTCCGCGCGATTATCGACTGGCAGAACAATCCCGTGACCGGCAATGAGATCCAGTATCGCCCGGCGCGCGTATTGCTGCAGGATTTCACCGGCGTGCCTTGCGTGGTTGACCTTGCTGCCATGCGCGATGCCATCGGCAAGCTGGGCGGCGACACCGCGAAGATCAATCCGCAGGTGCCCGTCAACCTTGTGATCGATCACTCTGTCATGGTGGACGAATTCGGCCATCCGCAGGCCTTCGAACACAATATGGCGATGGAATATGAGCGCAATGCTGAGCGTTACGACTTCCTGAAATGGGGCGCAAAAAGCCTCAAGAACTTCTCCGCCGTTCCTCCTGGAACCGGCATCTGCCATCAGGTAAATCTGGAATATATCGGCAAGGGCGTGTGGTCCTCGCAGGATCAGAACGGTGATCTTGTCGCCTATCCCGACACCTGCGTTGGCACCGACAGCCACACCACCATGATCAATGGTCTTGGTGTGCTTGGCTGGGGCGTTGGCGGGATCGAGGCAGAGGCCGCAATGCTCGGCCAGCCGATCTCCATGCTGATCCCTGAAGTGGCCGGCTTCCGTCTCGATGGCCGCATGGCCGAAGGCATCACTGCAACTGACCTTGTGCTGACCTGCGTGCAAATGCTGCGCGAGCACGGCGTCGTGGGCCGCTTTGTTGAATTCTACGGCCCCGGCGTTGCCAACCTCAGCCTCGCCGACCGCGCAACCATTGCCAATATGGCGCCCGAATATGGCGCGACCTGCGGCTTCTTCGGTATTGACGACAAGACGCTTGATTACATGCGCCTGACCGGCCGCCCGGAAGAAACCATCGCGCTGGTGGAAGCCTATGCCAAGGAACAGGGCATGTGGTTCGACCCCGAGGCTGAGCCGGTCTTCTCCAGCACGCTCCAACTCGACATGGCCAGCGTCGTGCCTAGCCTTGCCGGTCCCAAGCGCCCGCAGGACAAGGTCGCGCTGCCGATGGTGGACGAGTTGTTCAATGGCGACCTCAAGAAGACCTACAACAAAGATGCACCCGTCCGCGTTGGCGTGGATGGCAAGGATCACGATGTCGGCGATGGCGACGTTGTTATCGCGGCCATCACCAGCTGCACCAACACCTCCAACCCAGATGTGCTGATCGCGGCAGGACTTGTTGCCAAGAAGGCCAATGAGAAGGGCCTGAAGCCCAAGCCGTGGGTCAAGACCAGCCTCGCGCCCGGATC
>DFBR01000102.1:1811-4705 GCA_002367375.1 Erythrobacter sp. UBA3075
ACCTTGTTGGTTATGGCTGCACGACCTGCATCGGCAATTCCGGCCCGCTCGCCCCGCCGATCAGCGCAGCGATCAATAACAATGACATCGTTGCCGCCTCTGTCCTCTCGGGCAATCGCAATTTCGAAGGCCGCGTATCGCCCGATGTGCGCGCCAATTTCCTCGCCAGCCCGCCGCTGGTGGTGGCCTACGCGCTGAAAGGCACGGTGACGCAGGACATCACCGAAACGCCGATTGGTCAGGATCAGGACGGCAATGACGTGATGCTGGCCGATATCTGGCCGTCGAATCAGGAAATCGCCGAAAACCGTGCCGCCAACATCGACCGTTCGATGTTCGTCACCCGCTATGCCGATGTCTATAAGGGCGATGAGCATTGGCAGGCGATCAAGGTCGATGCCTCAGACACCTACAATTGGAACCCGTCCAGCACCTATGTCGCCAACCCGCCCTATTTTGATGGGATGAGCATGGAGCCCGATGCGATTACCGATATCGAGGGTGCCAAGCCGCTCGCGGTGCTGGGCGACAGCGTCACGACCGACCACATCAGCCCCGCCGGTTCGATCAAGGAAGACAGCCCCGCAGGCTCCTACCTTGTGAACCATCAGGTGCCGAAGAAGGACTTCAACTCTTACGGCTCGCGCCGCGGCAATCATGAAGTGATGATGCGCGGAACCTTCGCCAATATCCGCATCAAGAATGAAATGGTGCCCGGCGTCGAAGGTGGCGAGACCACCTATAAGGGCGAGCAGATGCCGATCTATGATGCGGCGATGAAGCACAAGGAAGATGGCACGCCATTGGTCGTCATCGGCGGCAAGGAATATGGCACCGGCTCGAGCCGCGACTGGGCGGCGAAGGGCACCATCCTGCTCGGCGTGCGCGCGGTCATCGTCGAAAGCTATGAACGAATTCACCGCTCCAATCTGATCGGCATGGGCGTGCTGCCCTTGCAGTTCAAGGAAGGTGAAGGCCGCAAAGAACTGGGCCTTGATGGCGATTGCACGTTCAGCATCAGGGGGCTGGCCGACCTGTCGCCGGGCCAGGATGTCGCAGTCGAAGTGACCAAGGCCGATGGCTCCACCATGAGCTTTACCGCCAAGTGCCGCATCGATACCGCCAACGAAATGGAATATTACCGCAACGGCGGCATCCTCCATTACGTGTTGCGCAAGCTGGCGGCGTAGCCATGCGCGGCCTGCTCCTCGTCTCGGCGCTGTTGGCATTGCCCGGCTGCTCGAACGAGAGCGGGCTGCCGATACCCGAGGCGATGGCAGCAGAAGCTGCCGAGCCAACGCATGCCGATATGGTGGCGGTGGAGACGATCGAGGCTGCCGAGCTATCCCGGATGATCGCACGCGGCGAAGTCGTGCTGGTGGATGTGCGCACAGCGGAGGAATTCGGCAGCGCACGCCTGCCTGGCGCGCTTAACGCCCCGATCACGACCTTCGATGTCGCCAGCATTCCGGTGGAAGCGGAGCGCGAAACGATCCTCTATTGCCGCTCGGCCCGCCGGTCTGAACAGGCCGCTCAGATGCTTGCCGAACATACCGGCGGCACCGTCCGCCATCTGGCAGGCGGGATCATCGCTTGGGAAGCAGCGGGCGAAGGCGTGGTCGGAGCGCAACACGCCGAATAGCCGCGTTCACCGCAGGTTACTCCTTGTGCTGGCCACATGCGGTCAACAGGAGCCACGACCATGCCGTCCCTCACCCATTTTGCCATTCCAGCAGCTTTGGCCGCAACTTGCGCTGCGCTCCCGGCCTTCGCGCAGGATGCGCCTGCCCCGGCCGGCGTCGACTACGCAGGCTTTGTTGAGCTTGTCGGCGAAGTCCAAGCCTATCGCCAGATGCGCCTGCTCGAATGGAGTGAATTTGACACAAGGTCCCGGCAACCGGGCGCGATCATCCTCGACACGCGCTCAGCCGAGGCCTTTGCTCAGGGCCATATCAGAGGCGCGGTCAATCTGCCCTTCTCCGACTTTACCGAGGAGACACTGGAGGAGGTAATCGGTGATCGCCAGCGCCCGATCTTCATCTATTGCAACAACAACTTCGCCGATGACGTTGCGCCTCTGCTGCTAAAGCGGGTCGAGTTAGCGCTCAACATCCCGACTTTCATCAACCTCTATGGCTATGGCTATCAGGACATCTGGGAGCTGGACGAAGTGGTGATGATGGACCAGGTCGACTGGATCGCAGCCGAAAGCTGACACGAAAAAGGGCGACCCGCCGGGGCCGCCCTTTTCGCATTCGATAGAACTGGAGAGATCAGGCCACTTCGAGCTGTGCGCCGTCCTTCTTCTGACCGCGACGGCGGCGCAGGAACACTGCGCCCGCGCCCGCACCAAACAGCAGCAACATACCCGGAGCCGGAACCGGCGTGCCCGAAGTCGTGCTGGTCGTAGTCGTACCACCCGAAGTGCTCGTGCTGGTCGAGGTCGAGCTGCTGGTCGACGTGGAAGTCGAAGAGCTGGTCGAGGTCGAGCTGGACGAACTGGTCGAGGTCGAAACATTGCCCGAGCTCGATGTAGTCGAAGTCACGCCGCCAGTTGTGCTGGTCACGCCGCCCGTCGTGGTGCTGACACCGCCCGTGCTGGTCGACGTCGTGGTGGATCCGCTCGTGCTCGTCGTGCCGCTGGTCGAACCGCCCGTAGTTGTCGTGGTGCTGCCACCCGTCGTGGTCGATCCGCCCGTTGTGGTGGTCGTTCCGCTGGTGGTGGTCGACGTGGTGTTGCCGCCGCTGGTGGTGCTCGTCACGCCGCCGGTAGTGGTCGTGGAGGTGATCCCGCCGGTGGTGGTCGAGCTCGTCGATCCGCCAGTGCTGGTGATGCCGCCGGTCGAAGTGGTCGTGCCGGAAGTGCCGCTCGTGCCAGAGGTCCCACTCGTGCC
>DFBR01000102.1:4767-5011 GCA_002367375.1 Erythrobacter sp. UBA3075
GACGAGGTCACATTGCCCGAGGAGGAGGAGGTGCTGGTCACCCCGCCCGTGGTGCTGGTGACACCGCCGGTTGTGCTGGTCACGCCGCCCGTTGACGAAGAGGTCGTGCTCGTCACGCCGCCGGTCGAAGAGGACGTGGTGCTCGTTACACCGCCCGTCGTGCTGGAGAAATCACCGCTCGAAGATGTGCTCGTCACCGAACCCGAAGAGCTGCTGACATCGCCCGAAGTCGAGGTGGAACCGC
>DFBR01000102.1:5055-6678 GCA_002367375.1 Erythrobacter sp. UBA3075
AGGTGGAACCGCCCGAAGTCGAGGAGCCGGTCGAGGAATTATCGATATCGATGTTGATATCACCGCTCGTGCCTTCGCCGCCGGTCGTGGTGGTCGTGCTCATGTCGACAACCGCGCTGGCGCTGCCGCCACCACTGCTGCCACCAAAGAAGCCGCCAAAGAAGCCGCCGCCGAAGCCGCCGATGCCGCCCGACCCGCCGATCACGACAGGTTGGCCGCCACCGCCGCCACGTACCGGAGCGCTGGGAAGCGGAGGAAGCGGCAGGGCAACGCCCGCCAGTTCGTAATCGGGTTCCGGCTCGCAGCACTCGCGCTCGATCGTGCGGCGCAAACGACGCTGCGGACGCGGTGGAACCGTGCGACGCGCGGTCGTGCCCTCTGTCTTGATGTCGATCAGCTCGGGCTCTGCCTGCTCATCCGATTTGTAGCGGACAACTGAGGTCTGCGGTTCAGCGACGTGAACCGCACCTCCGCCCAGAACCGCCCCCCCAGCTGCAGCAGCAGTGAGTTTCGCGATGGCCATACGTACCGACATGCGTAATCTCTTTCAGTTTCCGCGAAATCAGCCTGCAACGCCCGCAATGGCATCGACGGCCTTTCCCACGTCCTGACAAGAAGACGCGCAAACCCACTCCCGGCAATCGCATTAACCATAGTTTCGACGTCTCGAACGCAAAAAAAACGCGCGTTTCTGCGGCTCAGAGGCGGTCTGTGCCACAATGGAACCGAATTGCAGGCAATTGCTGCGAGAAGCTTAACGCGAAAGGCCTATTTCCCGCCGTCGAACAATCCGTCCTGCGGCTTTTGCGGCGGAGCGAGGCCCAGGTGATTCCATCCGCCATCATTCAGGCAGCGGCCGCGAGCGGTGCGGGCAAGCAGGCCGAGCTGGATCAGGTAAGGCTCAATCACATCCTCCACCGTATCGCGCGGCTCCGCCAGACCTGCGGCAAGCGTTTCGACCCCCACCGGGCCGCCTTTGTAAGTGGTCGCGATCATGGTGAGATAGCGCCGGTCCATCGCATCGAGGCCGAGCGAATCGATTTCGAGCCGGGTCAGCGCTTCATCGGCGATGGCATCGGTGACTTTGCCCGCGCCCTTCACCTGCGCAAAATCGCGCACCCGCCGCAGCAGACGGCCCGCCACGCGCGGCGTCCCGCGCGATCGCCGCGCAATCTCGCCTGCGCCCGATGGAGCAACCGGCATGCCCAGAAGCCGCGCACCGCGTGTGACGACCTCGGTCAACTCACTCTGCGTGTAGAACACCAGCCGCACCGGAATGCCGAAACGGTCGCGCAGCGGCGTGGTCAGCAGGCCCTGCCGCGTAGTCGCTCCGACCAGTGTGAAGGGCGGCAAATCAATACGCACGCTGCGCGCCGATGGCCCCTCGCCAATGATAATATCGAGCGCGCGGTCCTCCATGGCCGGATAGAGCACTTCCTCGACCACCGGATTGAGCCGGTGAATTTCGTCGATGAACAGCACGTCATTTGGCTCAAGATTGGTGAGCAGCGCGGCAAGGTCGCCCGCCTTGGCGATGACCGGACCGGAGGTTGCGCGAAAACCGACACCCAGCTCCTTGGCGACAATCTGCGCGAGCGTGGTCTTGCCGAGGCCGGGCGGGCC
>DFBR01000102.1:6720-7298 GCA_002367375.1 Erythrobacter sp. UBA3075
CCGATAAATTCGGTGAGCGACTTGGGCCGCAGAGCCGCGTCCGGGTCTTCCGGCTGGCGATCAGGGGAATGGATGGGCTCTTCAGTCATAGTGTTCAATATCATCGCCAAGGATCGCCACCCAAGCGTGCTTGCGCTCTTCGTAAATGGAGTATTCGGGTGGCGGGAACGCGGGATCGGCAAAGGCGCCAATTGCTACGGCGACCAATTCGGGCTGGTTGTCGAAGACGTAACTCAAAGTCGATCCGCAGTTCGGACAAAATCGAAAGCGCGCGACGCTGCCCTCGTCTCCGGTCCGCTGCCATTCGCTGCTTTCGCCCGAAAAACTTACCTGTTCCGCCGGGAAACGCGCCTGCGCGGCATAGGATGACCCACTCCGCTTCTGGCAGGCAAGGCAATGGCAAACCGAAATGCGCACAGGTTCGCCCCGGCATTCGGCGCTGAGCTGGCCGCATTGGCAGGATGCACTGCGAAGGCTCAAAACGGGTTCACCGTATAGCCCTGCTGCTGCAACAGCGCGTGAGCGGTCATCGCGGACAGTGCCATCTGCACACCCGGCGCGAGGTCGGCGTTTTCGAT
>DFBR01000199.1 GCA_002367375.1 Erythrobacter sp. UBA3075
ATCGCATCCCAGCTCATGCGTGGTCCTCTTCAAAACGGGCGGCAAGGCGCCCAAGCCCATCGTGTTCATGCACAAACTGGCCGCCAGCCTTCTCTGCGCTGCATTGCAATGCAGCTGCGGCAACCATGCTCGCTTTGATCGAACGATAGCGGCTCGCATTGCCGTGCAGGAACAGGTCTGTCACCGGAGCCAGCAATTGCCCAATCCCCTCCAGCAACCGCACATCTTTCTCACGCCGACCGCGCAGCAGGCCGGGGCGCAATATGTCGAGCCGCGTAAAGCGCAGCGCCTTGAGATCGCGCTCCACCTCACCTTTCGTGCGAAGATACTCCGCGCGCGATGCGGTGTCAGCGCCGACCGAGGAGACATGCGTAAAGCTGCGCGCGCCAGCTTCCTTCGCCGCTCGCGCGACTTGCATCACCAGTTCGTAATCGACAGCGCGCATGGCTTCGACGCTGCCCGCCTTGGCACGGGTTGTTCCCAATGCGCAGATCACGCCGTCAGGAGCGAGGTCCTGAACCACGCCGCTCCAATCTTCATTGTCGGCTAACACCAGTTCCATCCGCGCCCCATCGGGAAATGCCATTTCGCGCCGGGCCAAGCCTTGCAACGCAATTTCGGGCATGCCGGGCGTGCGCGCGATGACGCTGCGTCCAATCAGCCCGGTCGCGCCAACCAGCAGGACGCGGCGTTTGCCGGCCACATTATCAGACATTGGACAATCCCTCCGGCCTCGAACCAAAAATGCGCTCATATTGGCGGATAGCGTAATGATCGGTCATCCCGGCGATGAAATCGGCAATATGGCGGCCACGCCCGGGTTCGCTATCCGGCAGGCGTTCAGCCCAGCCTTTCGGCATAAGCGATGGTTCCTGATCAAAAGCCGCATAAAGCTGCGCAATGACATCCTTCGCCAGTCCAGCGGTGCGAAGCTGTTCGTCATGATGGTAGAGCCTGTCATACATGAAGCGTTTCAGCTGCCGTTCCTGCGCGGTCATATCCGCCGAGAAGGTCGCCAGCGCACGTCCTGCATCACGCACTTCCTCAACGCTACCCACACCGCGGAGATTCTCCCGCGTCGTTTCCAGCAGATCATTCACCATCACGCCGATTTGCGTGCGCACCAGCTCGCGCAGCAATTCTTCATGCGCTGCGCCAGGGAACCGCTTTTCAACTTCGCGCCACTGATCGCCGATGAAATCGAGCGTCAGCAAATCGTCAAGCTGGAGGAAGCCAGCGCGCAGCCCATCGTCGATGTCGTGATTGTCGTAGGCAATATCATCAGCCAGCGCTGCAACCTGCGCCTCCAGCGATGGCCAGCGTCCAAGGTCGAGCGGATATTCCGCATCCAGCCCGGCCAGCGCCCATTGCGGATTAGCCAGTGGGCCATTGTGCTTGGCAAGGCCTTCCAGCACTTCCCAACTGAGATTGAGCCCGGAAATCCCGCAATAGGGGCTGTCGATCCGCATTACAGTGCGCAGCGTGTGGCCATTGTGATCAAAGCCTCCGCGCGCGGAAAGCGCTGCATCAAGTGCGTCCTCTCCCGAATGGCCAAACGGCGGATGGCCCAAATCATGCGCCAGACAAAGCGCTTCGGTCAGATCTTCGTCCAGCCCTAGCGAGCGCGCAATTACCCGGCCGATCTGCGCGACTTCGAGGCTGTGCGTCAGGCGGACGCGGTAATGATCGCCATCGGGCGCGATGAAGACCTGCGTCTTGCCCGCCAGCCTGCGAAAGGCGATCGAATGGATGATTCGGTCGCGATCACGCTGGAAGGCGCTGCGCGGACCACGCACACTGTTGCCAAGTGGGGAGAATTCGCGCCCGCGGCTGTGGGCGGGATCGGCAGCATAGAGCGCGCGGGACATGTCTAACCGCTAGGAGAGCGCCCGCCATGTGACAACGGGAACAGCGAGGGAACGCCGCGCGAAATGCCCCGTTTGCCGCCGATTATCCGCCGATAATCCAATCTGCAGCGGCATCGGCATGGATGCGCATGCAATCATAGATCGGCACGACATTGGCGTTCACATCAGTCACCAACTCCAGTTCCGTGCAGGCCAGAATGACAGCCTGCGCGCCATCGTTGCCGTAGCGGGTGAACATGGATCGCAGCGCGCGTTCGGATTCCTTGCGCGCCTTGCCCAGCATCAGCTCTTCGTAAATGATCCGGTCGAGCTGTTCGACATGGTCCATCTCCGGCGGCAGCAGGTCCACCTCATGCGCCACCAGACGGCGGCGGTAGAAGCTCTCGATCATGACGTTGCGCGTGCCGATCAACGCCGCGCGCTTGATTCCATCCGCGGCCATTTTCTCGCCTACGCATTCGGCGATGTGAAGGATTGGCACATCGACCTGCGCTTGCACTTCGCGATAGACCCTGTGCATGGAATTGGCACCGATGATGAGCATTTCCGCACCCGCATCGACCAGTCGCTGCGCCGCCGCACCGATAACCTGAGCACCGCGCTCCCAATCCTCGGGCGTTTGCAATTGGTAGATCTGCGAGAAATCGAGGCTCTCGATCAGCATCGGGGCCGAAGTGCGCGGCCCGACCTCGCGCTGCACGCGCTTGTTGATACGTTCGTAATAGCGATGGGTCGAAACCCAGCTCATCCCGCCGATCAGGCCCAGCTTACGCACATCAATCCCCCTGGCGCGGTGCCACTAATCGAGCGACTTGACGATTTCCTCGACCATCTTCTTGGCATCGGACAGCAGCATCATCGTCTGGTCCATGTAGAACACGTCATTGTCCACCCCGGCATAGCCTACGCCGCCCATCGAACGCTTGATGAAGAAGACCTGCTTGGCTTTATCCACATCGAACACCGGCATCCCGTAGATGGGACTGGTTTTGTCGGTCTTCGCCGCCGGATTCACAACATCGTTTGCGCCGATGATGAAGGCCACGTCAGCCTGCGCAAATTCGGAATTGATGTCTTCCAGCTCGAACACGTTTTCATACGGCACGCTGGCTTCGGCGAGCAGCACGTTCATATGGCCCGGCATACGTCCGGCAACGGGGTGGATGGCGTATTTCACCTCGACGCCCTTTTCCTCCAGCATATCGGCCATTTCGCGCAAGGCGTGCTGCGCCTGCGCCACCGCCATGCCGTAACCGGGGATGATAATGACCTTTTCGGCCTGTTCGAGCATGAATGCCGCATCGGCTGCGCTGCCCTGCTTGTAGGGACGCTGCTCACCCACTTCACCGCTGCCGCCAGCGCCGCTGTCGGTGCCAAAGCCGCCGGCGATCACGCTGATGAAACTGCGGTTCATGGCCCGGCACATGATGTAGCTGAGGATCGCACCCGAGCTACCGACGAGCGCGCCGGTGATGATCATCGCAGTATTGCCGAGCGTGAAGCCCATCGCCGCTGCGGCCCAACCCGAATAGCTGTTCAACATCGACACCACGACCGGCATGTCTGCTCCGCCAATGGGGATGATGAGTAGGAAGCCGATAATAAAGGCTGCGGCGACAATCGCCCAGAAAAGCCAGCCCTCACCCGGTCCGGCACCGGGAGCCATCGCGTAAAGCGCAGTGCCGACGATGATCGCCAGCAACGTGCCCAGATTGATAACATGGCGCCCCGGCAACATGATCGGAGAACCGCTCATTCGCCCCGAAAGCTTGGCAAAGGCAATCACCGAGCCGGAGAATGTGATGGCGCCAATCGCCGCGCCCAGCGTCATCTCGATGCGGCTGACGGCCGTGATATTGCCGGTTGCGTCGAGCAGTCCAAAGGCGCTCGGGTTGAGGAATGCGGCAGCAGCCACCAGCACGGCAGCAAGGCCGACCAGCGAGTGAAACGCGGCGACAAGTTCGGGCATCGCCGTCATGGCGATACGCCGCGC
>DFBR01000002.1 GCA_002367375.1 Erythrobacter sp. UBA3075
GCCTCGCTTTCCATAAAGCGCAGGAACAGCACCAACTCGTCTCGAGACATGTGGTGAGCGACGAGGCTGGAGATCACGAAATCCCAGCGATTGTCGATCAGATCGCCGTAATCGCCGGTTCTGTAGGTGATGGGGAGGTTGGCTGGCGTTGCTTCACGCGCGGCTTGTTCACTGCGCCGATTGAGGTCCACGCCGACCAGTTCAGCCTTGATGCCGCGTGCCTTCGCCCAGACCGCAATTTCGCGCAGCATATCGCCTTGGCCAAAGCCCACATCCAGCAGTTTGAAGCTCTTGCGATCACCAATTGCGCGTTCGAGAAATTTCAATGTCGGGCGATAGGCCATGGTCACGCGGTTGACCTTCGAAAGATCGGCCAGAACCGCGCGATATGTTTCCTCCGGCAGCGCCGGATCGTCCATCAGTTCTTCGGTCTGAAGACGCTCTTCAAGCATCGCTTGCCACCCAGCCAAAGCGCAGGCCTTCCATGGCAAGTCCCGGCCCGAATGCCATCGCAACGCCGCTTTGAGGGCGGTCGCGCATCAACCGTTCGAGGACGAAAATCACTGTCGCTGATGACATGTTACCAAAGTCGCTCAACACGCCGCGAGAGGCGTTGAGCGCATCTGAAGGCAAGTTCAGTCCGCGCTCGGCTGCATCCAAAACGCTGCGTCCACCCGGATGCACGGCCCATGCCTGAGGAGCTTCGTCGCCAAGGATGGTCGCCTGCAAAGCGGGATCGTCCAGCGCCTCTGCCAATCGGCCCGGCACAGCGCCTGACAGGTGCATGGCAAAGCCGGTGTCGCCCACAGTCCAGGTGATGAGGTCCTTGCTGTCTTCCAACGCGGCGGAAAGCCCTTCGCCAAGTCCAAGCCCTTCGCCCTCGGCGCAGACTATCGCCGCCGCAGCTCCGTCTGCAAATTGCCCCATGGCAAGAAGGCTTTCGAGATCTTCGGTCTCCTGCAAATGCAGAGTGCAGAGTTCAACCGAGACTGCCAGCACGCGCGCACTCGGATCAGAGCGGACAATATGGGCGGCGGTGCGCAGCAGCGTGATGCCAGCATAGCAGCCCATAAAGCCAATGCTCACCCGTTCGACATTTGATGCAAGATCAAGCTGGCGCGCCAGCACTTGATCGAGACCGGGTGCCATAAAGCCAGTGCAGCTGGCGATCACCAGATGTGTCACACCCTTTGTCGAAGGTAGGTTTGCAATGGCTTTCAGCGCCAGATCGGGCGCGGCTTCGGCATAGCGGTGCATCCGTGCAGAGGTGCTGGGCGAACCGTTTGACATATAGAAGCTACCGAAATCCATCGCCGCATCTCCGCCCGAGAGGACGGAATAGCGATGATCGATCCCGCCGCGCGACTCCATGCGAGCAAACAGCGCTGCCTTGCGCGGATCGGTCAGCTGCTCCTCTGCCCAATGCGTGTAGCGCGCATGGACATCGCAATCGGGCACCGCAGTCGCGATAGCCTGAATGCGCGGTGTGACCCTGGGATGGCTGTCATCCATTACTAAACCCAAACGGGCTGGAGCGCTGTTGGTGCCGTATCAGCCGCAGATTTTCGCCCTTGCCGCTCCATATTCAGCAATGATCTGCTCACAGATCGCCTTGGTCGGCAAGACCTCTCGCGCCGAACCAACGCCGTGTCCGGCGGACCAGATCGTCTTCCACGCCTTGGCCTCTTCATTGAGCGACATCTGCCCTCCGTGATCGGGCAGGGTGGCGGCATCCAGGCTTGGCGTCATGAAATTCGCGCCAACACCTGTTACCTTGTCAGTGTAGGTGATGTCCTTGGCGGTGGCTTCCAGCATCATGTCTTTCTGACCTTGCGGAGCCAAGCTTTCTTCAGCGGTGATGAAGTGGCTGCCGAAATAGCCGAAATCGGCCCCCATCGCCTCTGCGGCAAGGACATGCCCGCCATGGGACATGCTGCCGGATAAGATGATCGCGCCGTCATAGAAGTCGCGAATCTCGCTCACCAAGGCAAAGGGGCTGAAAGTGCCCGCATGGCCGCCTGCACCCGCTGCGACGGCGATAATGCCATCGACCCCGGCTTCTACGGCTTTTTCGGCATGGCGACGCTTGATCACATCGTGAAACACCAGCCCGCCGTAGGAATGCACGGCATTCACCAGATCGGGCACAGCACCCAGCGATGTGATGATCAGGGGCACCTTGTGCTTGACGCACAATTCCAGATCATCCTGCACGCGCGGATTTGACGGATGGACGATCAGGTTCACGCCATAGGGTGCATCATCATCGTTCAGCCGGTCCTGAATCTCCTTCAGCCAATCCTCAAATCCTTCGCTCGTGCGCTGGTTGAGCGCAGGGAAGGTGCCGCACAGGCCAGCCTTGCAGGTTTCCACGACCAAATCAGGCCCTGATACGAGGAACATTGGCGCGGCAATCGCAGGGATTTTCAGTCGCGCCTTGAAATCATCAACGGTCAAAATGCGTCCTCCGGCATATCCATCATGCTGGCCTTGCCGCTCTTGATCGCCATGAACTTCGCCGTTGCGGGCGGCAGAAGACGGTCGAAGAAGAATTGCGCCGTGGTCAGTTTGGACTTGTAGAACTGCTCTTCGTTAGTGCCATCGGCCAGTTTCTGGTGAGAAATCTTGGCAGACTTTGCGAAGACATAGGCCATCGCCACAAAGCCGAGCAGGTGCAGATATTCATAGGCTGCGGCGGCTGCTTCTTCAGGATCTTTCAGGCCCTTTTGCGCGATGTGCCCGGTGGACAATTGCAATGCGCCGAAGCTCTGTTGAAGTGATCCAACTAGCTTGCCGATGTGCTCGTCACCCGCATTGTCTTCGATGAACTGCGACACGGGATGGAAGAAGGCGCGCAAATTGCGGCCCATGCGATCGGGTAGCTTGCGACCAACAAGATCGAGCGCCTGAATGCCATTTGCACCTTCGTAAATCTGCGCAATCCGCGCATCGCGGGCGAACTGTTCCACGCCCGATTCCTGAATGTAGCCATGGCCACCATAGATCTGCACCGCATGATGCGCGCTCTCATGTCCGAGATCGGTGAAGAGCGCTTTGACCACCGGCGTCATCAGGGCGACGAAATCCTTGGCGCGTTCCCGCGCTTCGGGTTCTTTCGCGGCATGTTCCGCATCGATGGCACGGCTGACCCATGATGCGACCGAACGGCTTCCCTCATTATAGGCACGCATGGTCATCAACATACGGCGCACATCGGGGTGGACGATGATCGGATCGGCAGGGCCATCCGGGTTCTTGGCCCCCGAAAGCGAGCGTCCCTGCAAACGGTCTTTCGCGTAGTACACTGCCGATTGGTAAGCGATTTCGCCCACGCCAAGGCCCTGCATTCCGACAGCGACGCGTTCGGTGTTCATCATCGCAAACATGGCTTCAAGCCCGCGATGGGGCTCGCCAACAATCCAGCCTTTCGAATTTTCGAAACTCATCTGGCAAGTGGCCGATGCATTCAGACCCATCTTGTGTTCGATGGCTGTGGGGCCGGCATTGTTGTGATTGCCGAGCGAGCCGTCTTCATTGGGAAGATATTTCGGGACGAGGAACAGGCTGATCCCTTTCACGCCAGCAGGCGCATCGGGCAAGCGAGCCAGCACGAGGTGGATGATATTTTCAGCCAGATCGTGATCGCCCGCGCTGATGAATATCTTGTTGCCGGTGACAAGCACGCTACCGTCATCCTGTGGCTCTGCCTTGGTGCGCAGCATGCCGAGATCCGTGCCGCAGTGCGATTCGGTCAGACACATCGTGCCAGCCCATTCGCCATTGGCCATCCTGGGCAGGTAGAAATTCTTCAATTCATCGCTGCCATAGGCTTCGAGCGAAACCATCGCGCCGCCGGTCAACCCCGGATAGAGGCCGAATGACAGATTGGTGGAACAGCTCATTTCCTCGACCATCTTGGCGAGGGAGTGCGGTGCACCCTGGCCGCCCCATTTGGGATCGACTGCCAGTCCGGCCCAGCCGCCTTCGCAGAATTGCTTGTAGGCATCCTGAAAGCCGTCGGGCGTGCGCACAACACCGTTCTCAATGCGGCAGCCCTGCTGATCGCCCGGCCAGTTGAGCGGCAACAACACGTCGCGGCAAAGTTTGTTGGCCTCTTCAAGAATGGCCGCTTTCATATCCTCGTCGAAATCCTCGAACCCTTCGAGATCGCCGAAACCGTCGTCAGTGTGCAGCTCTTCAAGATTGAAGCGCATATCGCGGATGGGGGCTTCATAGACTTGCATTGGACAAATCCTTTCAGGTCAATTGCGCAGGGGCTTGCCGGTTTCGAGCATGTGCTCGATCCGCGCCTGCGACTTGGGATTGCGGGCGAGGCGCATGAAAGCTTCCACTTCCAGCTTCAGCAGCTGCGCCTCCGTTATGGTTTCGGTGATGTCGGTATCGCCGCCGGTCAGCACATTGGCAAGTTCGCCAGCCACTGTCACATCGTGGTCGGTAGCCTTGCCCTGTTTGTGGAAGCTTTCGACAGCCAGTTCGATCGCTGCCTTGCCGGTCGGACCGGGCAAGCGATACTCGGGCTTTTCGGGCGCTTCATAGCCATCGACCATCGCCAGTGCGCGTTGTTTGGCATCAAACAGCAGGCGATCACGGTTCATCGTGACCTGGTCATCGCGGCGCAGGAAGCCGAATTCCTTCGCTTCGGCAGCGGATTTCGCCACTGTCGCTGTTGAGACGATTTCGAACACCTTGCTGACTGCGGGCATCGGCCCCTTCGGCTGGCGAGGATTGTCCTGCCAACGACTAAGCATTTCGCCGCAGCCACCCCAGCCGGGGATGATGCCAACGCCGGTCTCAACCAGGCCGATATAGGTCTCCGCATGGGCCTGAATGGCATCGGAGCTGAGGCAAATCTCGCAACCACCACCCAGCGCCAGACCGAACGGAGCGGCGACGACCGGGAAGGGCGCGTATTTCAGCGCCTTATAGGCATCCTGCCCGCCGCGGATCGACTTTTCGACTTCACTCCACGCGGCAATATTGACCGCGAACAGCGCGAGGCCGAGGTTGGCCCCTGCCGAGAAATTGCTGCCTTCATTATAGACAACCAGCGCCTTGTAGTCGCTCTCCACCAGCGCAATGGCCTTCTGAATAAGCCTCATAACCTGCTCGTCCAGCGCGTTCATCTTGCCGGTAAATTCCAGCGCGACAACGCCATCGCCAACGTCCCACAGGGCGGCAGAGCCGTTCTTCATGAGCGGTTCGGACGAGAGCTTGATGTCTTCCAGCAGCAGCACACCTTCAGGACGTTCGACGTCATGATAGGCGCCGTCAGTGCCGAAATACTGCCGCTTGCCGTTCTCAATGCGGTAGAATGTCTGATCGCCAACCTGTTCAAGGATAGAAGGCACCGGAATATCGCTGGCCGCAAGCTTTTCGCGCAGCTTGGCCGGGCCAATTTTGTCCATCATTTCAAATGGACCCATCTTCCAATTGTAGCCGAGCTTCATCGCATCATCGACGCCGACAATTGTCTTGGTCGCTTCAGGAACGATGCTGGCTGAATAGGAAAGGGTTGGGCCGAGCACGGACCAGGCATAGTCACCGACTTTGCCCTCCATCTCGATCAAAGCGCCAAGATCACCCTTGGCAGCGCGGCCACGCACAATGCCGGGCCGTGCGGCGGCGCGATATTCGCCGCTCTTGAGATCCTTGGCTTCTTTCACCTTGCCACCGCCTTCGCGGTTGATGCGGTAAAAGCCGCCAAGGCCCTTTCGGCCAGTGTAGCCGCTCTCGATCATGTCC
>DFBR01000094.1:0-3083 GCA_002367375.1 Erythrobacter sp. UBA3075
AGTTGCAGGATTGCGATTTCACGATCAACAAGATCGCCTATGAACTGCCGGCCGGCCCATGTTCCAGCCGCGCCTTCATCCGCGAAATGGGCAAATATTTGGCCGAGCATGGCAAGAAGGAAAACAGCCTCGTCAAACTCGCTTACGAGCATGATGTGCCGATTTTCTGCCCGGCCTTTGTCGATTCTTCGGCAGGCTTTGGACTGGTGAAGCATCAGGTCGATCAGATGGACAAGGGCGAACCCTATCTGATGATCGACGCTGTGGCCGATTTCCGCGAACTAACCGACATCAAGATCAAGGGCGGCGAAAGCGGCTTGCTGATGGTCGGCGGCGGCGTGCCCAAGAACTTCATTCAGGACACGGTCGTATGCGCCGAAATCCTTGGCCACGAAGATGTCAGCGTCCACAAATACGCCGTCCAGATCACCGTAGCCGACGTGCGCGACGGCGCCTGCTCCTCCTCCACGCTGCAAGAGGCGGCGAGCTGGGGCAAGGTCAACACCGGGATCGAACAGATGGTCTTTGCCGAGGCGGGCAGCGTGATGCCGCTGCTGGCGAGTGATGCTTACCACCGCGGCACATGGAAGGCCCGCGAGAAACGCCGCTGGGCGAAGCTGTTTGAATAGGGCTCAACGCCCCGTCAACGGCTCCCGGCTGTTCAATTCGTGGGCGAGCGCTGCGATATTGGCGAATTGGTCGATGGTCTTCTCGATCCGGCGGCGGTCGTCGCGAGCCTCGATGCTGCCGCTTTCGAACATGTTGCTGGCTTTGAGTGTGACGACGAGGCTGCCCTCGTGGAAGATCGTGGCAACATCATCGCCGCGATAGCTTTGTTCGAGCGCGATCAGGCGTTCGACATAAAGCGGGTCGATCAGATGGCGCGCTTCGGTCTGGTCGCTGGTGTAGATATCGAAGCGGTCTTCGAAATCGGGATGGGTCATATCGGCATAATCGAGGTGTTTGCCGATGACTTTCACGCTGTCCTTTTTCGTGCCGAAGAAGTTGCTGAAAGCGTTGTCACCCAGCAGCAATGTCGTGCCGTGGAAGCGCCGGGAATAGCCCACGCTCATCACGATGCCGCGAAAAACGGTCACCCAGCGGCGGTTCTTGCCCGAACCGCGCCGTTGATCCAGTTTGCATTCGTGAAGGGCGAAGGGGATGTCACCAAAGCGCCCGCTCCATTGGTCTTCAAACCTGGCGCGGTCATGATTGGGCAGCAGTTTGCATTCTTTGGCCAGATCGAACGGTTGTCCGGGATCGCAATCATGCTGATATTCCAGATCAAGCGCCTCGGCGATGGCATCATTGATGCCGACTTTCACAGCTTTCACAGCGCGGCTGACTGGTCCTTGCGCCCAGGCAAAGCCGGCCACGCCGAGAATGCCGGTGGCCCACGCTACAGGCATGAATTCGAACTGAAAGGCGATCAAGATAAATGCCGCGAGAGACAAAAGGATAATGAGCACGATGATGCGGCGTCGCCAAGTAGCCTTCTTCGCATCCTCGCGCACGCTCTCCTGCTCGGACAGCCACTGCCCCAGCGGCCCCGCCATCAGGGCGTCGATATCCGGACGCTCGATCATTGTTTCCCCCTCATGCCGCTTTTCTCCCCTTCCAGCTTGGCGCCATTCATGGCACACAATGCTTAAACAGGGGTAGGGGAAGGATTTCACCGATGGAATTGATTATCTTGGTTGCCATCATCGGCGTACTGGCGGTTGTCGGTATTGGTATCTACAATCGGCTGGTGGCGCTGCGGCAGAACGTCAATCAGGGTGTGGCCGATATCGACGCGCAATTGCGTCAGCGCCATGACCTTATTCCCAACCTTGTGAACACGGTAAAGGGCTATGCCACGCACGAGGCCGATACGCTCGAAGCGGTCATTACAGCCCGCAATCAGGCTTCCGGCGGATCGGTAAACTCGCAGGACGAAGCCGCCCTGCGCGTGGCGCTGGACAAGGTTCTCGCGCTGGGCGAGGCCTATCCCGATCTCAAGGCCAACACCAATTTTCAGGAACTCCAGCGTGAATTGGCCAATGTAGAGGACAAGCTGGCTGCTTCCCGGCGAGCGTTGAATGCGGCTGTGTCCCGCTACAATACCGGTCGCGAAAGTTTCCCGGCGGTCATGTTCGCTGGCGCAATGGGCTTCGAGGAAGCCGATTTCCATCGGCTGGATGACAGCGAACAGGGTGTGGTGGATCAGGTGCCCAATGTGGAGTTTTCCTGACAGTATTTGACATCCATTTTCGCTTGCGATTCGGTGGTGGAGCCTTATATGCGCGCTTCCGCTGCCCCAAGGGACACCCACCGCAAGGCAGCTTCTTGTTGGTTTAACACCTTAGGGGGTCCCTTGAATTGCACGAATTTCCAGACGCCAAGGCTGTAGTTCGCGCCCTCGAGCCGGACGAACCCGTCATCCTCAACCGCCCGCACGCCGCTGCCAGAGCTGCCCGCTTCTTTACCGAGAAGTTTCCGGGCAAGTCGATGTATGCGGTGAAGGCCAATCCCTCGCCCGATCTGATCCAGATACTGTGGGACAATGGCGTGACGCATTACGACGTCGCCTCGATTGCCGAAGTGCGGCTGGTGCGCGGCCTGCTGCCTGATGCGGTGCTGTGCTTTATGCACCCGGTCAAGACCGCGCGCGCCATTCGTGAAGCCTATTTCGAGCACGGGGTGAACACCTTCAGCCTCGACACGATGGAAGAGCTTGAGAAGGTCGTGCATGGCACCACGGACGAGGCCGGACACGCTGCCGAGGACCTGAACCTTCTGGTCCGCCTGCGCGTGTCTTCCGAGCATTCCGAGCTCTCGCTCGCGTCGAAATTCGGGATCGATCTGGCCGAAGCCGCGCCATTGTTGCAGGCCACCCGCCAGCATTGCGATGCGCTGGGTATCTGTTTCCATGTCGGCAGTCAGGCGATGACGCCGTTTGCCTATGTGCAGGCGCTTGAGCGCGTTCGCGCGGCGATTGCCGAAGCGGCTGTGACTGTCGATATCGTCGATGTCGGTGGCGGCTTCCCGAGCGTCTATCCGGGCATGGAACCGCCCCCGCTCGAAGACTATTTCGCGCTGAT
>DFBR01000094.1:3097-12134 GCA_002367375.1 Erythrobacter sp. UBA3075
TTATCGTCTGTGTCGAACGGCGCCGCGACAATGAGCTTTACATCAATGACGGTGCCTATGGCGCATTGTTCGATGCGGCCCACGTCGATTGGCGCTTTCCGGTGCAGGCGCTGGAGGATGATCTCATCAAGCCGCTGGCTGAATTCGCATTCTACGGCCCGACCTGTGATGATGCCGATTACATGCAGGGTCCATTCGTTCTGCCAGAGGACATCCAGGCCGGCGACTATATCGAGATCGGAATGCTCGGAGCATACGGCGCGGCAATGAAGACCGCCTTTAATGGCTTTGGCACTGCCCAAGGGGCAATCGTGAACGATGAACCCATGGCAAGCCTTTATCGCGGCGACCGCGTCGATCCGCGTGCGAGCGACAATGTGGTGAGCCTGCGCTGAGCGTCAGTCGCGGGGCGTCCTATGCTGCCTCACGCAATTCCAGCTCAAGCCGGTCCCAGATTTCCACCAATGCGCTCGTCAGATCGGCCATCATCGCATCGGTGTGGGCAGGGCCGGGAGTGAAACGCAGACGCTCTGTCCCGCGCGGCACGGTGGGGAAATTGATCGGCTGCACATAGGCGCCGTATTCGGCCAGCAGGATGTCGCTGATCTTCTTCGCGCGTACTGGATCGCCCACCATCAATGGGACGATGTGAGTGGTCGATTCCATAACCGGAAGACCTGCTTCTCGGAAATGGTGTTTGAGAGCTGCGGCGTTGCGTTGCTGTGCCTCGCGCTCCTCGTTCGATCCTTTGAGATGCTTCACCGCTGCCAGCACGCCAGCGACCAAAACAGGGCTGAGCGATGTGGTGAAGATGAAGCCAGGTGCATAAGATCGGATACAGTCGATGACCTTGCGGCTGGATGCGACATAGCCGCCCATCACGCCGAATGCTTTGCCCAGAGTGCCTTCGATCAGGTCAAGCCGGTGCGCTGCCTCATCCCGCTCTGAAATGCCGCCACCACGCTCGCCATACATGCCAACAGCGTGGACTTCGTCGACGTAGGTGAGGGCGTTGTATTTCTCCGCCAGATCGCAAATCGCGTGGATCGGCGCGACATCGCCATCCATCGAATAGACGCTTTCAAAGGCGATCAGCTTGGGTGTTGCCTCATCCTCGGCGGCCAACAGTTCCTCGAGGTGTTCGAGATCATTGTGCCGGAAAACGCGCTTCTCGCAGCCCGAATTGCGGATCCCTGCGATCATGCTGGCGTGGTTAAACTCGTCCGAGAATATCACACATCCGGGCAGTAGCTTGGACAAGGTGGACAGCGTTGCATCGTTCGAGACATATCCGCTGGTAAACAGCAGCGCGGCTTCCTTGCCGTGCAAGTCTGCCAGCTCGCTCTCAAGCTCGATATGGTAATGCGTATTGCCGCCGATATTGCGCGTTCCGCCGGAGCCTGCGCCGACATCGTGCAGCGCCTCTTCCATCGCTTCAACCACCTTGGGATGCTGGCCCATGGCGAGGTAATCGTTGGAGCACCAGACGGTGATCGGCTTGGGACCATTATGCCCAGCAAAGCAGCGCGCATTGGGGAAGGAACCCTTGTTGCGCAGGATGTCGATGAACACACGGTAGCGGCCTTCGGAATGAAGGCGGTCGATCGCCTGATCGAAGATCTGATCGTAATTCAAGGCCATGCCCCGTGCAGCGCCGCATTTCCATTCTGCGGCCGGAAGTTGAAGAGGCATTTAGTCAAGGAGGGCGGCAGTTTGAAGTGCGAAGTTTGCGAAGCGTTCGCAACAACCTTTCGCGCCTCGGTAATGATGCTCCAAACATTGTGTCAAAACCGCGCAACTTCCGCAATTCCATAGGGCTCTAAAGCGACGGTGAGAGCGGGATCGAGGTCCCCTGTCACAACGGCCCGACCCGCAACTTCAGGAGCGAAATCCTGACCTTGTGTGAGCGAGGCGATACGGCGAGCGATACCTTTCGCTCCGTCGATGAAAGTGACGCCAGCGCCCATCGCGGCGCGCAATTCGGGCTCCAACAGCGGGAAATGGGTGCAGGCGAGTACGACCGTGTCGATGCTCTCGCCGCCAGCCTGTTCACGCAGCCCTGCAACAGCTTCGGCGAATACAGCGTCATCGGGCCTGCCACCGCGCAATTTCGTTTCGGCTGCCCCGACAAGTGCGGGTGCGGCATGCCGAATCAGAATCTTGTCCCCCGCAAAACGCGCCTCCAGATCATCGACATAGCGTTGACGAATAGTCGCCGCAGTGCCGAGCAAGCCGATCGTGCCGGTCTTGGTCATCGCGGCCGCCGGTTTGATTGCAGGAACCGTCCCGACAATCGGAATGTGCAGCACATCGCGCACCATGCCCAGCGCAATGGTGGATGCGGTGTTGCAGGCGATGCAGGCGAGGCGCGGCGCAAAACGTTCGCTCATCCGGCCCAGCAGTCCGGCGACGCGCGCAGCGACCTCGGCCTCGGTCTTTTCGCCATAGGGCATTCCGGCGGTGTCGGCGGCGTAAATGACCGGTGCATCGGGCAGGATTTTGCGCAGCTGCGCCAGCACGGACAGTCCGCCAAGGCCCGAATCGAACAGCAGGATGGGAGAGGATGGCGTAATGTCCATGTGGCCCGTGCGGTTAAAGACTTGATCCGTATTCGACAAGTTTGGGCTTTCACAAGCCTCTGGCCAGCGGCTAGGGTTCGCCGATGGATCATTTTCTCGCTCTTCTCATCGGATATCTGTGCGGCTCGATACCTTTCGGCCTCGTTCTGGCGAAGGCCGCGGGTAAGGGCGACATCCGCAGTATCGGATCGGGCAATATTGGCGCGACCAATGTCCTGCGTACCGGGGCGAAGGGGTTGGCGGCGGGCACTTTGCTGCTCGATCTGCTGAAGGGCCTCGTGCCGGTGCTACTCGCTGCGCAGATGGCTTCTGCTGGTGGGACCATGCCGGAAGCAGCTTGGGGGCCGGTACCGCTTGCCGCCATCGGGGCTGTTTTGGGGCATTGCTTCCCGGTCTGGCTGAACTTCAAGGGCGGCAAGGGCGTGGCGACAAATGCTGGCGTTGCCTTCGGTCTCGCATGGCAGATTGGGCTCGCCTACGCGCTCGTGTGGATCGCAGTGTTGGCGATTGTTCGGATTTCTTCGGTCGCGGGGATGAGCGCGGTTTGTGCCGCTGCAATTGCCGCAGCGGTGCTCGGCTTTGAATCATTCATCCCTGTTCTCGCTTTGATTGCTGTGCTGATTATCTGGCTGCACCGCGCGAATATCGGGCGCCTGTTCCGGGGTGAGGAACCCAAGGTCGGCAGCGAGAAGTGACCGCGCCGAAAACGTTATCTCAGGAAGAGGCGTTTGCCCGCATCCGCCTGCTGCGCTCTGCCAATATCGGGCCGGTCAGCTATGCACAATTGCTGCTGCGGTTCGGCACGGCGATAGGGGCGCTTGAAGCGTTGCCCGATCTCGCCAAACGCGGATCGAAGCGTGATTACCGTCCCGCGCCGCGCGAAAGGGTTGAGCGGGAAATCACCGCAGCGCGCAAGGCCGGGGCGCGATACGTCTTTCACGACATGCCCGAATATCCCCCGCTGCTCGCGGAAATGGAAAACGCTCCGCCAATCATCACCGTGCGCGGCGATATGGCGCTGGCGGGCAAGCCTTGCGTGGCGATGGTCGGCGCGCGCAATGCCTCGGCTGCAGCGGTGAAGCTGGCGCGGGATTTTGCCCGCGGATTGGGTGAGGGGGGCTTCACTGTCGTTTCCGGCCTTGCGCGGGGTATCGACGGGGCGTGTCACGAAGGCGCCCTCTCATGTTCAAACGGACCGCACACGATAGGCGTGATCGCCAGCGGCATCGACATCGCCTATCCCCCGCAGCACACCAAACTGCAGGAGCAGATCGCGAGCGATGCGCTGCTGATTGCCGAGGAAGCTCCCGGGACCCAGCCGCGCGGGCAGCACTTTCCCAAACGCAATCGCATTATCGCGGGGTTGGCGCTGGGGACAGTGGTGGTGGAGGCCGCGCCCAAGTCAGGCTCGCTCATCACCGCACGGCTGGCGGGCGAGGCAGGGCGCGAAGTCATGGCCATACCCGGCAGCCCGCTGGAAGCGCGCAGCCACGGTTGCAACCACCTGATCCGCGAAGGCGCTGTGCTGGTGCAAGAGCCGGAAGACGTGATCGAATTGCTCAGCGGCTTCGATGGCGTGCCGCGCTCGTCGTTCCGCGAAGCAACGCCCGCTTATGATTACACGCCAGAGGATATGTCGCAGGCCGAACCTGCCGACATTGAAAGCCTGCTCACCACCGCGCCGGTCTCGGTGGACGAATTGATCCGGCAATCTGGCGAAAGCGCTGGAGCCGTGCAGATGGCGCTGCTGGAACTTGAAATTGCGGGAAAATTGGTGCGACATGCTGGGGGCAGGGTCAGTTTGGCCTGAACATAGGGGGCGAGTGCAATGGAAGATCAACGGGTTTTGGATATCGGCGGCATTCTTAGTGAGACTGCCAATCTGGTGAGTGCATGTGCACGCGAAGTCGCGTTGTTCACATTTCTCATCGGAGGCGTCACCGGGCTTGGCATTGCGCTGACATTGACCGGTTCTTCGATAATGCAGTTCGAAATGGGCATGGCCACAGATTATTCGCGTGGCGCGATGGGCGCCGCATTCGATATCTTTGTCAGCCTGCTCAGCTTCGTTGCGGGCTTTTTCCTGATGCGGCGCTACCTGGAGGCGAATGGAAGGCCTGTCGGAACTGGCGATCGCTTGTGGTCTTATGTCGGATTGGCGATCCTTTCGGTTCTTGGATACATCGCGGGCCTGATCCTGTTGATCGTGCCCGGTATTATCTTGATGGTGCGATGGTCTGCTGCATCGGGATTCCTTATTTCGGGCGAAAAGGGCATAACGGAATCGCTCGGGGCCAGCTTCGAGGCAACCAAGGGCAACAGCTGGCAGATCTTTTTTGCCGGGCTGATCCTGCTTTTAGGTTTAGGAATTATCGGAGCCGTTCTTGGCGGGGTCTTCGGGGTGTTGAGTTTGACGGCGGTCGCCTATCTTTCCGCCTTCCTCGAAGCCTTCTCAAACGCCATTTCGTTGGCATTCGGCATTGCAGTCTATCTGCTGCTGACCGATGGCAATGAGGAAGTTCGCGATGTCTTCTCCTGATGACTGAGCGGGTTCCCAAAGCATGAGCTACATCCAAGAAAAACGCGTCGAACTGCGCGACTTGATCAGCGGGAGCTTTTCCGTGCTCGGTCTCGCGAAGCGGGAGCTGGCGATCTATTTCTCAGTGTTCCTTGTGCTGTCACTGCTTCCCGAGACCAGCAGTGCGATTGGCAGCATCGTCACGATTGTTTCGCTAATCGCATATTTTCTCGGGCAATATCTGATCTATCAGGCGATATTGCGCGAAGCGGGCCTGCTGCAGGACGATCGGAAGCGGGTTTTCGGATTTGCTGCGATGGCGCTCATGCTTGGCTTTGCGATCCATGTCGGTGCCGGGCTTTTCATCATTCCGGGTATCCTGCTTGGAGCTAAATGGATCATGGCGCCAGCCTATCTCGTCGCCCGTGATCGCAATGTGTTCGAGGCCATTGGAGACAGTTGGCGAGCAAGTGAGTTCAACACAGGGCAGCTTGCGCTAGCCTATCTGGTCTTCTGGCTGATCTGGCTTGTGATATTTATGGTTCTGGCCGGGATCGGCACGGCGATTTTCTCGTCAGGAAGCGTGGTACAGTCGCCATTTGGTTGGCTGGCAATGCACAGTCTGCCGGTCATGATGATGGGCCTGTCGATTTCTGCCTATCGCCAGCTGAGCGATGATACGGGCAGCCTGAGGCAAGTGTTCGCTTGACCTGAGGCCCCCGCTCAATCAACCGCTTGACGAATCTCGCGAAGGCTCCACCCTCGCGCGTACGTACACGTAAGGACTTACCAACACCGCCATGCAACTTGTCATCGTCGAATCCCCCGCCAAAGCGAAAACCATCGAAAATTATCTGGGCAAGGACTTCAAGGTCCTCGCGTCCTACGGCCACGTCCGCGATCTGCCGCCCAAGGATGGCAGCGTGCGCCCGGATGAAGGCTTTGCGATGGATTGGGAGGTCTATTCGGACCAGCGCAACCGCAGTCAGGTGAAGGCGATTGCCGATGCTGCAAAACAGGCTGACCGCCTGATCCTCGCGACTGACCCTGACCGTGAAGGGGAGGCGATCAGCTGGCACGTTCTGGAATTGCTGAAGAAGCGCAAGGCGCTGCCCGCCGAGGTTGAGCGGGTCACCTTTAACGCCATCACCAAATCTGCGGTGACCGAGGCGATGAAGGCGCCGCGCGAACTCGATACCGATTTGATCGACGCCTATCTCGGCCGCCGTGCGCTCGACTATCTGTTCGGCTTCACACTCAGCCCAGTGCTCTGGCGCAAGCTGCCTGGCGCGAAATCGGCGGGCCGTGTGCAGTCCGTCGCGCTGCGATTGGTGTGCGAGCGGGAGCGGGAGATCGAGCTTTTCAAGCCCGACGAATATTGGTCTGTCACCGCCAAGATGGAACATGACGGTACGGCCTTCGATGGCCGTCTTGTCCGTTACGATGGCAAGAAGCTGGAAAAGCTTTCCATTGGCGACAAGGGCACGGCAGATGCTGCCAAGGCTGTGGTGGAGCAGGGGCGTTTCACTGTCGAGGAAGTCGAGACCAAGCCGCTCAAGCGCAGTCCCGCACCGCCATTCACCACCTCCACGCTGCAACAGGAAGCCGCGCGCAAGCTGGGCTATTCCGCCAGCCACACGATGCGCTGTGCGCAGTCGCTGTATGAGGCGGGCGCGATCACGTACATGCGTACCGATGGCGTGGGTATGGATATGAGCGCGATCATGGCTTGCCGCGATGCCATCGATGCGCGTTTTGCGGAAGAATATCGACCGGAAAAACCTCGCTTTTACAAGACCAAGGCAAAGAATGCGCAGGAAGCGCATGAAGCCATACGTCCCACAGATTTTAGCAAGGATCGCGCCGGTTCAGGTGACGAAGCCAAGCTGTATGATCTGATCTTCAAGCGCGCCATGGCGAGCCAGATGGCAACCGCGCAGCTTGAACGTACTACGGTCACCATGCGTGAGCCCACGGGCCAGCATGAGCTGCGCGCCACCGGGCAGGTGGTGAAGTTCCCCGGTTTCCTCGCCGTCTATTCGGAAAGCTTCGACGACAAGTCGGACAAAGACGATGACAATCTGCTTCCCGTCATGCGCAAGGGCGACGCGCCGGCGAAAAAGGACGTGGAGGCGATCCAGCACTTCACTCAGCCGCCGCCGCGTTTCTCCGAAGCATCGTTGGTTAAGCGGCTGGAGGAATTGGGCATCGGGCGTCCGTCCACCTACGCCTCGACGATCCAGACGCTGCGTGATCGCGACTACGTTCGGATGGAGAAAAACCGTTTCTTTGCAGAAGATTCAGGCCGCCTTCTGACAGCATTTCTGGAACGTTTCTTCCCCCGCTATGTCGCCTATGATTTCACCGCCGGGATGGAAGACGAACTCGACGAGGTCTCTGGCGGACGCGCGGATTACAAGGCGTTGCTTGAGAATTTCTGGCGCGACTTCAAGCCCAAGAGCGATGAGGTCATGGAACGCCAGCCTTCGGAAGTGACCGAAGTGCTCGATGAATTCCTCGCGGATTTCCTGTTCCCGCCGCGCGAAGACGGTAACCCGCCGCGATTCTGCCCGCTGTGCGCAGAGCAGGGCCGTGAGGGCGGCGAACTGCATCTGCGCGGTGGCCGCTACGGCGCATTTATCGGCTGCGTGAACTATCCGGAATGCAATTTCCGCCGCAAATTCGGCCAGCCAGGCAGCGATGATGGCTCCGACGATGGCGTGATGGGTGAACACCCGGAAACGGGCGAGCCGATTGACCGCAAATCGGGGCGCTTCGGACCCTATGTGCAGATGGGTGAAGGCAAGGAAGCCAAACGCGCGTCCATCCCCAAGGATGTCGATGATTTCGATCTGGAATGGGCGGTGAAACTGCTCGGTCTGCCCCGGATCATCGGCCAGCACCCGGAAACGGGCAAAGACATTGAAGCCGCGATTGGCCGCTACGGACCGTACCTGCGCCACGATGGCAAATATGCCAAATTGTCCGGCACGCGCGATGTGTTCGACACTGGCATGAACGCCGCTGTGACGCTGTTGGCTGAAGCTGCTAACCGCAAGGGTGGCGGACGCGGTAGCCGTGAGCCGCTGAAGGTACTCGGCAAGACCGAAGCGGGCGACGATGTGAAGCTGATGGACGGTCGCTACGGGCCCTACATCACCGACGGAAACGTCAACGCGACGATCCCGAAGGACAAGGACAAGGATGCGCTGACACTGGACGAAGCCTTGGTGATGATCGCTGAAAAGGTCGCGAAGGGTCCGGCGAAGAAGAAGCGCAAGGCTCCTGCCAAGAAGAAGCCAGCCGCCAAGAAGAAGCCAGCCGCCAAGAAGAAGGCTCCTGCCAAGAAGGCGGCGGCGAAGGAATAGTATTCAGTCCCCCATCCGTCATTCCGGCGGAGGCCGGAATCCATCTCTCGATCAGGTGCAATTGGACAAATGGGTCCCGGCCTTCGCTGGGATGACGAACAAATTTGAAAGAGTGCAAGCAATGGCCAAGGAACGCTTTGAACGCCACAAACAGCCCTGGAATGGCGAGGAGGCGGGCAAACTGAAATTGCTCGCGAGCAAGGGGCAGGGCCTCAAACAAATCGCCAAGGCGCTGAACCGCAGCGAGGAATCGACGCGCGATTTCGCCAAGAAGAACAAGATCGCTGTGGCTAAGAAGCGTTAGGCGTTGGCCGGCGATTTTATAGGAAACCTACGCAGAAATCGCAGCGACCATCGTCAAGCACCGTCACAGGTTCAATACCGCAAATACCCCACCACCAGGCTTGCCGCGAGAGCGATCATGCTGGCGGTTAGCGCCAGGGCGGCCGGGCGTGATGCGCGTTTCCCATACACAATCGTCACGCCCAGCTTAACGCTCATATTGGCGAGGATCGTGCCTGCAATGGCTAGTGCGGCGAGGCCGGGGTCGATGGTTCCCGGCTCCAGACCGC
>DFBR01000114.1 GCA_002367375.1 Erythrobacter sp. UBA3075
TCTCAGCCGCTGGCTGGCACACGCATCACCGGTTCGTTGCATATGACGATCCAGACTGCGGTGCTGATTGAAACGCTCACCGCTCTGGGTGCCGAAGTGCGCTGGGCGACCTGCAACATTTTTTCCACGCAGGACCATGCCGCTGCCGCCATGGCCGAGCGCGAAGTTCCGATCTTCGCGGTGAAGGGCGAAAGTCTTGCTGAATATTGGGACTATGTCGGCAATATTTTCGATTGGGAAAACGATGGCGACGGCACGACCGCAAACCTCATCCTCGATGATGGCGGCGATGCGACTATGTTTGCGCTGTGGGGTGCGCGCGTGGAAGCGGGCGAGGAAATGCCCGAGCCTGCCAATGAAGAAGAAATTGAAATGCAGCGTGCGCTCAAGGCCTTCCTCCAGAAGAAGCCGGGCTATCTGACGCAGACAGTCAAGACTCTGAAGGGCGTTTCGGAAGAGACGACCACCGGCGTCCACCGCCTGTATTCGCTGGCCAAGCAGGGCAAGCTGCCGTTCCCGGCGATCAATGTGAATGACAGCGTCACCAAGTCCAAGTTCGACAACCTTTATGGCTGCCGTGAATCGCTGGTCGATGCGATCCGCCGTGCAACTGACGTGATGCTGAGCGGCAAGGTCGCTTGCGTTGCCGGTTATGGCGATGTGGGCAAGGGCTCTGCACAGTCGCTGCGCGATGGCGGTGCCCGTGTGCTTGTCACCGAAATCGACCCGATCTGCGCTCTGCAGGCGGCGATGGAAGGTTTTGAAGTCACGACTTTGGAAGACGCGGTGACCCGCGCCGATATCTTCGTGACCACGACCGGCAACGAAGACGTCATCACCGCCGACCACATGAAGGCGATGAAGAACATGGCGATCGTGTGCAACATCGGTCACTTCGATTCCGAAATTCAGATCGGCGCGCTCAGCAATTACGAGTGGACCGAATTGAAGCCGGGCACCGATCTGGTGAAGTTCCCCGACGGCAAGGAAATCATCGTGCTGGCCAAGGGCCGCCTGGTGAACCTCGCCTGCGCCACCGGCCACCCCAGCTTCGTGATGAGCTGTTCCTTCACCAACCAGGTGATGGCGCAGATGGAATTGTGGGACAATGGCGGCAATTACGACAATGACGTTTACGTGCTGCCCAAACATCTGGACGAAAAGGTCGCTGCACTGCACCTCGACAAGCTGGGTGTGAAACTGACCAAGCTTAGCAAGCAGCAGGCCGATTACATTGGTGTGCCGCAGGATGGTCCGTTCAAGCCGGAACACTACCGCTACTAAGCCTAAATGAACCCCCTTCCGGCAACGGGAGGGGGTTATTCTTAGCGGAGGCATTGCATCACATGCCGCCCGCGCATAGCTGACATTGCTATGGAATTGACGTCAACCGCGCTGGCCCTGCTGGGGCTTATGCTTGCTGCCTGGACAGCTGGCGCGGTGTGGCTCGTGATGAGCTCACTCAGACGGTCGCGCTCTGCCCGCGCCGCGCGCAGCACGGCGCGTCGCCTGTCGCGCATGATCGACGATTCCCCGGCGATTCCCTTGCTGGTGAAGCCCGACGGCAAGATCGAAGGACCGGACAGGATTGCCGCATGGCTTGGTTTCGAGAGCCTGCCGGGTTTTCTTTCCGAACTCGATGGCGGCGATGCCGGACTGACCGAAGGTGATCTGGAGCAATTGCAGGATGCTGTGCGCCGCACGCAGAAGACTGCCGCGCCATTTCGCATGATGATTACTCCGCGCGGGTCGGAGAAGAGCCTCGCGCTGCGCGGGCAATTGGCCAATGCGAGCATTGCCAGCGGCGGGGCTGTGCTGGTCTGGTGGTTCGATTTTTCCGAAAGTCAGGGTGAATTGTCGCGTCTGCGGTCCGAAACGGCGCGCGCGCGCAATGATTTTGCGGCCTTGGTCGGACTGATCGAGGCGGCTCCGATGCCAATGTGGTTCCGCGGACCGGATATGGATTTGCGCCTCGTCAACTCGGCCTATGTCGATGCAGTGGGTGCGGAAACCGCGGCGAAGGTGGTGGAACAGCAGGTTGAACTCGTCGAAGCCGCCGATGGCCTCAACGCCGCAGAAATCGCGCGACAGGCATTGGTCAAGGATTTGCCGATCGAGCGGATTGTGCAGGCCACTGTGGGCAGCCAGCGCCGTACCTTGCGAGTCAGCGATTTGCCACTGGGGGCAGAAGGTGTCGGCGGTTACGCCATCGATATTGAGGAGTTGGAAGAGCAAACCCGCGCTTTCCGCGCCTTCCGCGCGGCGCAGCGTTCCATGCTCGATCAGCTTTCGGTGGGTGTCGCGCAGTTCGATGAGGATCGGCGGCTCACCTTTGCCAACCAGCCGTTCCAGCGTATTTTCAGTCTGCCCAATTCCGCGCAAGTCGATCCGCCACGTTTCGAGCGGTTTCTGGACATCGCCCGCGATGCTTCGCGCCTGCCCGAAGTGCGCGACTTTCCTGAATGGCGGGCGGAAATGGCTGGTTGGTTTCAGGCCAGTGCGCCGGTCGAGGAATCCTGGACCCTGCCAGACAGCACGCATTTGCGCATCGTGGCGCAGCCGATGCCCGATGGCGGGCTGGTTATGGTGGCGGAAGATCGCTCCGAACAGCTCGCCCTTTCGGCCACGCGCGACACCTTGCTGCGCACCCGCACAGCCACCTTTGATTCGCTATTCGAATCGCTTGGCGTGTTCGCGCCCGATGGACGGATGCAGCTTTGGAACCGTAGTTTCCCGGCGATTTGGGGCTTGCCGGAGGAATATTTCGACGAGCACCCGCATGTCGATCAGTTGCTCGACCGGATAGCCAACAGGCTGGCGCGGCCTGCACAGCGCAAAGCCATTGGCGAAGTGGTGCGTGCGGCCACTCTAGACCGCAAGGAACGCGGCGGCCGGGTTGTCCTGTCTGATGGGCGCACGCTCGAATTCGCCGGCGTCCCGCTGCCCGACGGCAATGGCTTGCTGACCGTGATGGACGTGACTGATTCGACCAAGGCTGAAGAGGCTCTGCGCGAGCGGGCGACTGCATTGGAAGAGGCCGACGCGGTGAAGACCCGCTTCCTCGCCAACATGTCGTATGAATTCCGCACTCCGCTAACGTCCATCGGCGGTTTTGCTGAATTGCTGCAATCGGGCATAGCGGGCGAGCTGACCGAACAGGGTAGCGAATATGTCGCCGCAATTATCGCCTCGGTGGAGCGGCTTTCGACGCAAATCGAAAGCGTGCTTGACCTGACGCAGAGCGAAGCTGGCCTGCTGCCTATGGCGCGCGAGAATGTAGAACTGCTGTCATTCACCACCCATATCGTGCGCACGCGCGAGGAAGCGATCGAGGCGAAAGGCCTGACGCTCGATCTGCGCGGCGACAAGAATGCGGGCCATGTCAATGCCGACCAGCGGCAATTGGGCCGGGCCATCGGCAATTTGCTCGACAACGCGATTGATGCAACGCCGGGCGGCGGGCGTATTCTGGTCGCGCTCGGCAGGCGCAAGTCAGGCGCGCGGATCGTCATATCGGACAATGGCGAGGGCATGAAACCGAGCGAACTGGCGCGCGCGCTTGATGGCTACCGCCTGCAGGGCAGTGATGGAAAAGACGGCAAGCGCGGCCTTGGCTTGCCATTGGCAAGGCAGCTGATCGAGGCGCATGGCGGGCGCTTGGAAATCCAGTCCGAAAAAGGCACGGGGACCACGGCCACGGTCTTGCTCCCGTGAAGCTGCCCGACCTTGCCGCGATGGAGGATTTCGGCGCGCGCATAGCGGCGTGTCTTCGTCCAGGAGACGTGGTTGCACTGTCGGGTGGTCTTGGCACCGGCAAGACGACACTCGCCCGCGCAATTCTGCGGTCATTGGGACATGATGGCGAAGTCCCCTCGCCGACTTTCACCATTATCGAATCCTATGACCATCTCGACCCGCCAGTCGCGCATGCCGATTTTTACCGCCTTGAAGACCCGGCAGAAGTCGAGCAGCTGGGGCTGGACGATTACCGCGATGGCGCAGTGCTGATTGCGGAATGGCCCGATCACGCCGGAGGCTTCGCGCATGAGCCGGGATGCCTGCAAATCACGCTGGAAATTGCGCAAGAAGGGCGCTTGGCCGTTGTCACTCCGGGCAAGGACTGGTTAGAGCGTCTGCCATGACTCGCGAATTGCCCGCTGGGCTGAATGACTTCCTTGGAAAGGCAGGCTGGAACGCGGCAGAGATAGAGCCGCTGCCCGGTGACGCCAGCTTCCGTCGCTATTTCCGCATCCGCGCCGATGGCCGCAATGCCATGCTGATGGACGCGCCGCCGCCGCATGAAGATACCCGGCCATTCATCCATGTCGGCAAATGGCTGGGCGAACACGGCCTGCGCGCGCCCAAGATCTATGCCGAGGATGCAAAACGCGGTCTCGTGTTGATCGAGGATTTCGGCAATGATCGAATGCGCGATTGGCTGGATGACAATCCGGCTGAGGAGCGCCGCGCCTATTCCGATGCGATTGACGCATTGGTGGAGCTGCATCAGCGCCCGCCCGGACCATTCGATCCCTATTCGTTAGAGACATATTTGCGCGAAGTGTCGCTCTTTCCTGATTGGTTCTGCCCTGCTGCGGGGCTGGAGGTGGATGGTAAGGGGTTCCTGGCCGCATGGCGTGAGGCGCTCGGCCCGCTGCTGCTGCGCCAGCAACCCGGCGTCACAGTGCTGCGCGACTACCACGCCGAAAACATAATGTTGCTTGGCCCTGCGGGCGAATATGGCGGAGAGCAGGGGCTGATCGATTTTCAGGACGCACTGGTTGGCCACCGGGCCTATGACATCGTCTCGCTGTTGCAGGATGCGCGGCGCGATGTGTCGCAGGCACTGGAAGGCGAAATGCTCGATATTTATCGCTCCAAGATTGACTGCGATGGTGATTTCGATGCCGATTACGCCCGCCTGGGAGCGCAGCGTAACGCCAAGATTGTCGGCATATTCGCGCGGCTGTGGAAGCGGGATGGCAAGCCGCGTTATCTCTCCATGATCCCGCGTGTGTGGGAGGCGATGGAGCGCGATCTGGCGCATCCCGCGCTTGAGCCGGTCGCGCGCTGGTTCGATGCCAACATCCCCGATGAAATCCGTGCAGCCAAAGGTGGGCAGCTGGGATGAGCGGTCTTGCTTCCGATACCGCCATGGTGCTCGCTGCCGGCATGGGTAAGCGTATGCGGCCGCTCACTGCGACCCAGCCCAAGCCGATGGTGCGGGTTGCCGGCAAGCCGCTGATCGACCACGCGTTGGATCGCCTGTCCGAGGCCGGGATCGCACGCGCCGTCGTCAATATGCACTACCTCGCGGACAGTCTTGAAGCGCATCTGCGCGAACGCAAAGCGCCTGAAATCGTGCTGTCTGATGAGCGCGAGCAATTGCTGGAAACAGGCGGCGGGTTGGTGAAGGCGCAGGATCAGCTGCCCGACCCGTTTTTCTGCCTGAATTCAGACAATATCTGGCTCGACGGGCCGCGTGATTGCTTTGCCGATCTGTCCGCCATCTGGGATGCGGAGCGTATGGACGCACTGCTGCTGGTCGTGCCGCACAAGGGCGCACATAATTTTCGCGGGCTGGGTGATTTCAATCTGGATGAGGATGGCCTTGTCAGCCGCCGGACAGAAGCGCGGCTCGCGCCTTTCATCTTCACTGGCATCCAATTGGTGGCCAAACGTCTGCTGCGCGATGCGCCCGACGGGCCGTTCTCCACCAACACGCTATGGAGCCGCGCGATAGAGGAGGGCCGATTGTTCGGTCTGCCGTTCACCGGGCAATGGTTTGAAGTCGGCACGCCGGATGCGATCAAACCCACCGAAGCCGCGTTGCGAGATGTCTGACGCGCCCGCGCCGCAGGTCTATTCCATTGCCGCCCATCGCGGCTTTGCCGATGCGCTCGTTGCCGGATTGGTGCCTCGCTACGCTGAGGATAAATTCGGCCTTGCCCGTCTGACGCTGCTGTTACCCTCGGCTCGCGCCGCGCGCACTCTGTCCGAAGCCTTTGTCCGCCATGCAGGCGCGACCGACAATCCCGGCATGCTGATGCCGCGCATGGTGATGGTCGGTGATCTTGATCTGGACGAGGCTCTTGGCCCGCTGTTCGACTCTCTCGGCGCAGGCGCCGCGATCGCGCCCGCAGCAGACCCTACGCGCCGATGGCTGCGTCTGGCGCAATTTGTGGGAGAAGCGGGCGCTCGGTTAGACCGCCAGGATATGCCCGCCAATGCGCGCCTGCGGCTTGCGCGCGATATCGGCACAGCAATGGACCGCTTGCAGGTCGAAGAAATCAACGTCGAGGAGCTGTGGGAAGAGCGGGTGTTGCAGGCGCTTGAGGCCAATGCCGGTCATTGGCAGGAAAACACCAAGCTGTTCTACACCGTCAGCAAGATGTGGCACGCCGAATTGGCGGCGCGCGGCGAGCTGGATGCTGCGAGCCGCCGCAATCATCTGTTCCGTGAGGCGGCCAAGCGAATGCGTGACAACCCGCCGCAAACACCGTTCGTAGCGGCAGGTGTCACCAGTGCTGCGCCTGCGCTCGCACGGCTGCTGCGGACGGTTTCTGAGCTGCCGCAGGGTGCGGTTGTGCTGCCCGATCTCGACCTGTCGATGACTGCCGAGGTGTGGGATGAGCTGGGCGGGGCGGGTGATCCGGCGGCCGAGACGCCATTCGAAAAGGGTGACGCGGTCACTCACCCGCAATACCATCTGAAGCTGCTGCTCAACCGCATGGGTGTGGCGCGCGATGAAGTGCAGCAATGGCACCGCGCTGGCCTTGCGAAAGGCCCGCCAGAGCGCACGCATGCGATTTCCAGCCTGTTTCTGCCGCCCGAGGCGAGCAAGGCGTGGGTCGATCTGCCCGCCACAAAACGCCGTATGACGGGCGTTTCACTGGTCGAGACTGCGAACCCGGAGGAGGAGGCGCAGGCAATCGCTTTGCTGGTGCGTGAGGCACTGGAAGAGCCGGAAAAGCGTGTCGCTGTCGTCACGCCCGATCGAGGGTTAGCGGGCCGCGTGGCGCAGCATTTGCGCCGGTGGAACATCTCCGCAGACGATTCCGCCGGGCGCCCACTGTCACAGACTGCCGCAGGGCGCGTGGCGCTCTTGCTCGCTGAAGTGGCAGCAGAAGCGGCTGCTCCGGTGCCGCTTATGGCTCTGCTCGAACACCCGCTGGCGGCATTCGGGGAAGGGCGGGCCGACTGGCTCGACAATGCGCGTGCCTTTGAGCGCAAACTGCGAGGGCCGCGCAAAGAGCCGGGCCTCACGCCGCTCCGC
>DFBR01000182.1:0-3873 GCA_002367375.1 Erythrobacter sp. UBA3075
GCGCGGTCCGCCGTCCCCTCCACCAGCTTCATTCGACATCCGAGGGTGCCCCTCCACCATGCTTTGCATGGTGCCCCTCCTCAAATGGGGAGGATCAATGCGCACAGGACATCAGCATGAAGCGAACAATAATTTCTCCACCGAGCCTTGCTCCGGGAGCCCTCGACGAGCTCAAACAATGGCTCGCGATTACCACCACACGTGACGATGCGGCACTGACTGCATTGCTGCGATCCGCGCTTGATGCATGTGAGGGCTTTACCCGGCAGATGCCGCTTGAGGCGCTGTGCGAAGAAGTGCTGCCTGCCACGCGCGGCTGGCACGATCTTTCTACGACGCCAGTGCAGTCAATCACATCGCTGGCCACGCTGGGGGCGGATGGCACAAGGACCGATCTGGATCCGGGTGACTATCTGTTCGACATCACAGCGGGCGGCTGCGGCCGGATAAACCTGCTTGTGTCGCCGGAGCAAAGCCGGATCGCGGCGCTGTTCAGTGCAGGTCTCGCACCTGATTGGGGCAGCCTGTCCGAAGGCCTGCGCCACGGCGTCATCCGGCTCGCCGCACACCAATATCGCGAACGCAATGATGGCGGCGGTGATCGCTCTCCGCCAGCCGCCATCGCTGCGCTGTGGCAGCCCTGGCGACGGATACGCGTCGCATGATCGAGGCCAAGACCACCATCCGCGCCAGCTTTGCTGCACGCATGGCCCGGCGCGCGCGCGTGCTTGCCGAGGCTGGCGCGCAATCACGCCTCGGCACGCGTCGCGGTGATCCGGCGCGCTGGCGCAACGCGCGGCTCTTGTGGCCGCTTTTCAGCAGGGATATCTGACCATGGAAACCCAATTGCGCGCCGCGCTCATCGCCTGGCTGGCAATCGATCCCGCCCTGTCTGCCGCGCTCAACGATGTGACCGAAGAGGCACCTTCGCGCAGCGCACCGCCATGGCTCGGCATTGCCGCCAGCGCCAGCACGGACTGGAGCACCAAGCAGCGCAAGGGCCGCGAAGTGCGCATCGCGTTCGAATTGCACACGCGCGGCGAAGAAGGCGCAGAAACGGCTGCCCTGGTCGCGCTGATCGAGGAGCGGATCGAAACGCTGCCCCGCCCTCAGCCCGGCTTTCACATCGCCACCACGCAATTCCTGCGGGCCCGCGCCGAACAGCGGCCGCCCAATCGCCGCGCCACCTTGCTCGAATACCGCTTCCGTCTGCTCGAATCCTAATCCCCAACATCGGAGAATCACACAATGACAGCCCAGAAAGGCTCTGCCTTCCTTCTCAAGATCGGGGATGGCGCGCAGCCCCCTGCCTACCAAACCGTTGCCGGTCTTCGCACGACGCAAATGTCGATCAACGGCGATGCCGTGGTCATTACGCATAAGGAGTCGGGCGGCTGGCGCGATCTGCTTTCCGGCGCGGGCGTGCGCTCTGTATCGGTCAGCGCGGCAGGCATTTTCCTCGCCAGTGATGCCGAGGCTGATATTCGCGCCCATGCGCTGGCAGGCACCATCGAAGAATACGAATTGTCGTTCGAAGACGGCTCTCGCCTGCGCGGCCGTTTCCTCGTCCAGCGACTGGATTATGCCGGCGATTTCAATGGTGAGCGCAATTATACCATGCAGCTCGAAAGCTCGGGCGCGGTGGTGCCGGCGTGAGCGGCGCGCATAATTCTCAACGCGGTGAAACGGCCTTCGAGATTAACGGCCAATCGCGCGTTTTGCGCCCCAGCTTTGCGGCGCTTGTCGCTGCCGAGGAGGAACTCGGCCCGCTGTTCGCTCTCGTTGAGCGGGCGAGCGAGGGTCAATTGCGGCTGGCCGAGATTGCAGCTTTATTCTGGCATTGCCTCGCTGATCGCGGTGCAACGACCCGCGAAGAAGTGGGCGAGGCCGTGATGCAGGCCGGGCTTGCATCGGCCAGCGGACCGCTACGCGCGCTGCTTGCACAAATTCTGCAAGGCCGTGCGTGAGCGAGAGCTTTTCCGACAATGCGCGCCGCCTTGCCGGAGCCGCTGGACGGCTGCTGAGCTGGCCACCGGACTGGTTCTGGAATGCGACACCAGCCGAACTCGCCGCCATTCTGTGTGGCGAGGATGAGGACATAGCTGGCGGGATCACCCGTCAGACAATCGAACAAATGATGGAGCGCGAGCGTAATGGATGATGAAATCGAAACGCTGATGGTAGAAGTGCGCGCGAGCACCAGCGGGTTCCAGTCCGATATTGAATCCATGCGCGGCGTGCTCGACACATCGCTGCTCGACGGCTTCGAAAAGGCCGGGAACGTGCTGGAACGCGGCCTGCTGACCGCGATCCGCCGGGGCAAGCTGGGCTTTGATGAACTGAAGTCGATTGCCTTGCGCGCGATGAACGAGGTCGCCGCGCAGGCTCTCCGGTCGGGCATTGGCAGCCTGTTCGGCGGATCATCGCCCGATGGCGGCGGCACGAATGTCGGATCGCTGCTCAGCGGCATTTTTGGCTCGCTCCTCGGCCTTCCGGGACGCGCGACTGGTGGGCCAGTGGCCCCCGGATCAGCCTATCTGGTTGGCGAGCGTGGGCCGGAAGTGTTCGTACCGACCAGCGCTGGCCGGGTCGAAACCGGAACGGGCGGGGGCAACGGCGGGCGAGAGGTGCGCGTCGCGATCAATCTTGCCGCGCCGCGCGGAACGCAAGGCCCGGTCATGCTGCGCCGTTCGTCCCGCCAGGTTGCAAGCGCCGTCGCTCGCGCAATGCGTGAAGGCTGAGGAGGTCCGCTATGGCATATTGGCTGGCCAAGGCCCGCGAAGGGCAGGATTTCGACCATATCCAGCGGTTCGATCCGCGTTTTTGGACTGTCGACTTCCCTCGCCCGATGATGGCGAGCGTCATCACAACCGGTCCGGACTCGCTGCGCGTCGATTGCGAGTTTCACAATCGCGATGCGCTTGCCGGGCTGATCTGGGAAAGCGAGGATCGCTTCGATCATCCGCTTCTGAGCTATGACACTGATCGTAATTACGACAACACCAGCCTGACATTTCGCTGGCGTTCGCAAGGTGTGTTGCCGCTCGATGCTGTGCATGGCCCGACGCTTACCGTGGAAGGGCGCGACCCGTTCGGCACGCCGCGCACCTGGTATGTGCGGTTATGGAATTATGCGAGCGGCGCGCCCGACGATGCGATAATCAATCTGTCGCTTGCCGATATGCAGGAAGGCTGGTTGGCAGATGGCGACCCGGTGCAGGTTCTCGACATCGATCGCATGTTCATATCACTGGCCCCGGTCGGTTACGATCCGGCATCGATCGACCTGCTGCCAGCCCGCGAAGATGGCTGGGTCGAGATCAGTGAGATTGACTGTGATGGTGCCCGCGCTGTGCTCAAGATCGGCGATGTCGTGCTGCCACCGCACGAGATCGGCGTGTCGACTGCCTATGATGACAGCTACAATCAGACGCCTGCCCGGATGCTGCGCAATGCGTTGCACCTCGGCTATCGCGGGACGTTGGTGCATTATGTCGGGATGAGCCATTTTTTCCGGCTGACCCCGGAAGCGAACGGCACTTTGCTCGTCGATCCTGCCGCACTGCTGTGCGAACCGTGTATCAAATGGCACGAGGCGTTCTTTGCGCAGTGTCTCGCCCTTCAGATGCAGCCGATTGTCTCCTTGTCATTCGAGATATTCGACGCGCATTGTCCGGAGAGTTGGAAGCAGCGCGACTGGGACGGCAATCCGGCGCTTACTGGTTGGGAGCCGCCTTCAACGTTGGTATCTCCGCTGGTCACGGACGCGGTCGATTATCTGCTCGACATCACCCAAGCCTTTATCGAATTGCAGGTGGCGGCCGGACTCGAAGCGCAATTTCAGGTCGGCGAGCCATGGTGGTGGGTGAACCC
>DFBR01000182.1:4016-13603 GCA_002367375.1 Erythrobacter sp. UBA3075
ACGAAGACGCATCTGCTGTTGTTTACGCCGACACTGCTTGATCCGGAAAGACCTGCGATTTCGCGCATGAACCTCGATTTCCGATTGGGGTTCGACACCTTCGATGTGCTTCAAGTGGAGGATTACGATTGGCTCACAGCTGGCGCGGAAGCCTTGCGCAAAGCCGCATATGCAGAACTCGACAACCGCTTCGGCTATCCGCTCGCAGCACAACATTATCTCGGCGGCTTCGTGCTCGACCCCGAAAATGCCGATGAATTCTGGGCACGCATCGACGCCGGAATTGATGAGGCCATCGCGCGCGGCGTGGATCGTGCCTTTGTCTGGGCGCTGCCGCAAATCACCCGCGACGGATATGTCCGCCTGCCTTTTGAGGAGAGAGAAGTGCAAGCCTTCGACGACGTGCTGTACCCGCTGGCGCTGGGCCGCGATGCCGGGATCAGTCCTGAATTCTCGACCGCCATTTCGCTGACCGCGTCAGGATATGAACGCCGCAACAGCCAATGGAGCGATGCCCGCCTGAATTACGATGTCGGGCCCGGAATTCGCTCGCACACAGAGCTTGGCGTGCTGCTGGAATTCTTCCGCGCCCGGCGCGGGCCAGCACGCGGCTTCCGATTGGAAGACCCCTATGATTTCAGCTCCAACGGGCTCACCGGAACACCAACAGCAGGCGATCAACTGATCGGGATCGGCAATGGTCTCGCCGCCACTTTCCCGCTGATGAAGTCTTATGGCGGGGGTGACGACCCGCAGCAGCGTGTCATCACTCGCCCCCGCGCCGACACGATCCTTGTCAGTGTGGACGGCGTGGCGAATACCGATTGGACACTCACGGCAGGCGGTCGGATCGTGTTTACTCAGGCACCCGCACAGGATGCCGAGATCCGCGCGGGCTATCTGTTCGATGTGCCGGTGCGCTTTGCCGAGGATCGCCTCGATATCACCTGCGCGACTTTCGCGGCAGGTGACGCGCCCTCTGTCCCGCTGATCGAATTGCGCGAGGAAGTATGACGCACACATTCTTCGACAGCGAGCTTGAAGGTGTCGCAACGTGGTGGAGCATCAAGCGCCGCGACGGCGTGACGCTCGGCTTCACCAGCCACAATCGCGACCTCGCCTTTCGCGGCATGACCTATCGCGCGGCACCGGGCATGATCCCCTCCGCCATCCGCCGCACTGCCAGTCTGGAGCGCGATGCTGTTGAAGTGGAGGGCGTTCTGTCACACGATTCCATCTCATCATCCGATCTGGAGGCAGGACGCTTTGCCGAAGCGCGCATAGCGATTGGCCTGGTGGACTGGGAAACGCTCGATCACGCCACGCTGTTCAACGGCTCTCTCGGCAACGTGTCGCAGGAAGACAGCAGTTTCACTGCCGAGTTGCGATCAGCCAAGGCCAGTTTTGAATTGGATCTTGTTCCGCGCACCAGTCCGACATGCCGCGCCAGTTTCTGCGATGCCGAATGCGGGGCGAATGCCGCGCGCTACACCCATCTATGCCAGGTCTCCTCCATTGATCTTGAGCTCAATGGCGTTGCATTTACCGGCGCACCAAGCGCCGCAAATATGCGCGATGGTCAGGTGAAATGGGTCGATGGTCCGTTCGCAGGTGTGACAATGGAGGTCATTGACGCCGATACCGGCGCACTCACCCTCGACCGACCGCTTTCGACGGAGATCAGCCTCGGAAATCTCGCCTATTTGCGGGAGGGCTGTGATCACACAATTGCCACCTGCAATGCGCGCTTTGCCAATGCTGTAAATTTTCGCGGCGAACCGCATTTACCGGGCAATGACTTACTCACGCGCTATCCCACAAGCTCAGGATGACACGTGCATCCAGCGCGTTTGCTGAAGCCGCGCGAGCGCTTGTCGGGAACCCTTTTCGGCTGCGCGGACGTGATCCGGCAAGTGGAATTGATTGCGTTGGGCTTGTTACCTGCGCACTCATCGCAATCGGACGCGTGCCGCCTCGCCTGCCGCATTACACGCTGCGCAATATTGATATTACGCCGCTTCTGGCTGTGCTGCCCGATGCGGGATTCCAGCCTGCTAGCGACGACACGCAAGCCGGCGACCTCCTGCTCATCCGGCCATCGCCCGGCCAATATCATCTCGCAATTGTCGATCATGCCCAGCAGCTCATTCATGCCCATGCGGGCCTTGGCCGCGTGGTAATTTCCCCAACGCCAGATCGCCTGCGCCCCGCAGGCCACTGGCGTCTCTACTGATTTGAAAGGCCGCACATGGCTACTCTCATTTTATCCGCAGCGGGCACGGCCATCGGCGGGCCCATCGGCGGCGCCATCGGCTCTCTGATTGGCAGCCAGATCGATGCTGCAATGTTCGGGCCTCCCGACCGCGAAGGCCCTCGCCTCTCCGAGCTGAAAGTCACCACCTCAAGCTATGGCGCGCCAGTCAGTCGTCATTTCGGGCGGATGCGGACAGCCGGGACGATCATCTGGGCGACTGACCTCAAAGAGACGAGCGAGAAAGTCGGCGGCGGCAAAGGTAGCCCGTCCACGATTGCCTACAGCTATTCCTCTTCCTTTGCAGTGGCGCTTGCCAGCCGCCCCATCGCCAGCCTCGGGCGCATCTGGGCCGATGGCAATCTACTGCGCGGGTCTGCAGGCGATCTCAAGGTCGGCGGCGAATTGCGCATCCACACTGGCGGCGGCGATCAGCAGCCCGACCCGCTGATTGCAAGCGCGGAAGGCGGCGAGGCACCCGGCTTTCGCGGCTTTGCATACTGCGTGTTTGAAGAATTGCAGCTTGCCGATTTCGGCAACCGCATCCCCGCGCTGACCTTTGAAGTGATCGCCGACAATGGCGATGTGAGCCTCACAGATCTGGTGGCGCTGGCTGACACCGATATCGCCATTGATCGACCACTGCCTGCCTTGGAAGGCTATTCCGACGACGGGGGGGCAATCGGAGAAGCGCTGGCCTCGATTGATCGGCTTTATCCACTGACAAGCAATGCCGGGGATCAACGCCTGTCCATCGGCAGTGGCGATCCCGCTGGCGATCCTGTTGCCACTTTGCCTGAAGCGATCATCGACCAGAGCGGCGAAGGGTTTGGCGGTGCGAGCGGCAAGACCGAGCGGACCCGGTCCGACGAGGCGCGAATTCCCGCAGGCCTGCGCTATTACGATACGGAGCGGGACTTCCTGACCGGGCTACAACGCGCTGGAGGCCGCGCCCAGCCGGGTCGCAATCGCATCATCGAATTTCCCGGCGCGCTGCAGGCAGGCAATGCCAAATCGCTGGCTGATAATGCCGCCGAACGCGCCAAATGGTCGCAAGAAAGGCTCGCCTACCGTATCGCTCAGATCGATCCGCAGATCACGCCCGGCGATGTTGTTGCTCTCCCCCACAAAGCGGGGAAGTGGCGCATCGAATCCTGGGAATGGCGCGAGAATGGGCTTGAGCTCGAACTGCTACGCCTGCCTCAGCGCAAGGGTATCACAACGCCCACCACGGCAGGTCGGTCGCTTTCCCAGCCTGACAATCTTGCAACACCCACGCTGATTGAAGCCTTCGAACTGCCTTGGGGCGGACTGGGCTTTGCCGACCAGCGGCAAGTCTATGTGGCCGCCTCCTCCGAAACTACAGGCTGGACCGGCGCGACGCTCTATGCAGAAGATGCAGGGGGACTGTCAGCGATTGGAGCCACGGGCACTCGGCGAAGTGTCCTCGGCGAGACGCTGCAGCCCCTGTCTGCAATGCCGTCGGTCCTGATAGATCGCCAATCCTCGCTTGAGATCACACTCGCTTCCCCGGATCAGGTGCTCGAGAGCCGCAGCCTCGATGATCTGGCGCAAGGTGCGAACCGCGCCCTTGTCGGCGAAGAGATCGTGCAGTTTGGTGAGGTGCAGCATCTTGGCGGAACGCAATGGCGGCTTTCGACCTTCCTACGCGGCAGAGGCGGAACTGAGCATCGTTCCCTGATCGGCACCGCAGCTGGTGCGGCATTCGTACTGCTCGATGATCGCCCGCTTGCGCTCGACAATGCCCAATTGGGGCAAGCGGAGGCGGTCGCAGCCATCGGCCTAGCCGATACCGACCCGGTGACATCGGCGATTGTCGGGACGGGCAACACATTGCGTCCGCTCACACCGGTCCATCCGCACGTTGAGGGCGAGCCGGATGGATCGCTTTCGCTATGCTGGAAGCGGCGCTCGCGCGGGGCCTGGACATGGTCTGGCACTGTCGAAGTTCCGCTGAATGAACAGGCCGAGGCTTATGAAGTCGGTCTCGGCAAGCCCGATGCGCCGTCGATGTCCTGGCAAGTTTCGCTGCCCGCGCTCAGCATCGAGACGACGGTGATCGGCCAGTTGCAAAGCCAGCATCCGGGGCAAAGCCTGTGGGTGCGCCAGATCGGCACCTTCGCGCGGTCACACCCGCTCTTCCTGACCACCATTTCCTGAGGAAAACCATGACAGACCCGATCAGCTTCACTGCCACCACTCCGCGCTTCGCCCTGCCAAATTTGTTCGTAGCGCAGGCCCAGAAGGAATTCACCATCAACGAGGCGCTCGCGCGGCTCGACGGGCTGCTGCATCCATCGGTAGTGGGCGAAACCAATGCTCCGCCTGTAAGCCCTGCAGAAGGCGAAAACTGGATTGTCGGCGCGCAGCCCTCCGGTGATTGGACCGGACACGCTGGTGAGATCGCTTTGTGGCAGGCTCGCAACTGGCTGTTCGCAGTGCCCGTGCAGGGCATGTCCATCTTCAACGCAGACGCTGGAGCCATCGCGCATTTTGACGGCGGATGGCAGCGCGCCGCCGCAGTTTCTGCGCCAGGTGGGGGCACGACAGAAGACGTCGAAGCGCGCACCGCGATCACACAGCTCATTTCCGCTTTGGTTGGCGCAGGCATCCTTCCGGCAGCTTAACGGACCTTTTCACGTCCTGCGGTGTTGAACCGCATGACTGAAGAAAAGGATCGCTTTCATGCCAAACCGCTCAATTCTTACCGCAGCCCCGATTGCACTTCTGGCACTGGCCGGTTGCCAGACCGCCTATGAGAGCGCGGCGACACAGATTGGCTCTGCAATGATCCTTGATAGGCAGGGTACCCAAGTGGGCACTGCGCGGATGTTCTCGCTGGGCGGCGACGTCACGCTCAATGTGAGCTTTACCGGGCTCGCTGCGGGGGATCACGCCGTCCACCTCCACACTGCCGGAGATTGCAGCGCGGGTGATTTCACTTCGGCTGGTGGACATCTCAATCCGGGCAGCAGCCAGCATGGGACCCTCAATCCGCAAGGCGCGCATCTGGGCGATTTGCCCAATGTCGCCATCGCGGCAGATGGATCGGGGACCATGAGCACTATTCTGCGCGGCACAATCACCGCCATCGAAAACGATGTCTTCGATGCAGATGGTACGGCCATCGTCGTGCACGAAGGGGCTGACGACTATCTTAGCGACCCGGCAGGTGCTGCCGGAAGTCGCGTAGCATGCGGGGTTGTTGCGCGAGGCTAAGCGCTCAATCGACGGGGTCAGCTGCATAGGGCGTGCTATCCACCAGGCCCGCTTCGGAAAAGCCCTTCTGCCGCAACCGGCAGCTATCGCACAGGCCGCACGCGACGCCATCTTCCGTCGGGTCATAGCAGGACCAACTCCACGCCGGATCAAGCGCCAGCCGCTCGCACTCGCGCGCAATGTCGGCCTTGGTCATGTGCTGCAGAGGTGTGTGGATCTGGAACGCTTCGCCTTCCACCCCTTGCTTGGTCCCAAGCCGCGCCGCCTCTGCGAAACTCGCAATGAACTCAGGTCGGCAATCGGGATAGCCCGAGTAATCAAGCGCGTTAACGCCGATAAAGATGTCACTTGAGCCTGAGCTTTCCGCAAAGGCCGTCGTCAGCGCGAGAAACAGCAGGTTTCGCGCAGGCACATAAGTGACGGGGATATCATCCCCCACGCCGCTCTTCGGAACATCGATATCCGCCGTCAGGGCCGAACCGCCAAATTCGCGCAAATCGAGCGGCAGCGTCACATGCCGTTCAACGCCGAGCTTTTGGGCAATGCTGGCGGCAGACTCCAGCTCACGCACATGGCGCTGGCCATAGTCGATGGTCAGGGCGTGGAGCCTGAATCCGTTCTCGCGCGCGATCGCGGCAGTGACCATTGAGTCGAGCCCGCCCGAGAGCAGGATGGTGGCAATTTTTCCGGAATCCGACATGTCGCTGCGCTAGTCGCGCTAACGGCCAGCGGCAAGCCTGCTCGCTAAGCTCAACAGGTGCCAGTGCGCCGCGCTTCGCCTTCCAGCGAGAATGGCGCGCCACCTTGGATACCCTGACTGCGGACCTGGATCAGCGCATTGCCTTCCTTGCGAATTGTCGTGCGCCCATAGCCATTGCCGCGGCACGTATACTGGACAGTCACTTCAGTCGGTCGGTCCTGCACGATAAACTGCTCACAACCCGGCTGACGATGGCGCAGCTGGATGAATTCACGCCCCGTGCGCACACAGATGCGCTGACTTGCATCACCATTGCGCAAAGTCAGCGTCCAGCTGCCGCGATCGAGCGAGTCGAGCATGGCAAGCTCCGCATTCTGTGCAGCAGCAGGGAAGACTGCGATAGCAACTGCCATCACACCCCCGACTATCTTTGCTGCATTAGCGATACGCATCTTGTACATCCTCATCATGTTGGCATTGGATTATACCAGACCAATTATGAACGCCCAATTGCCCTTTTTTGGCGACGAGTCGTTTTGTGACGGGTGCGATCAGTCCTGAATCGCAAACGCTTTCGAACAAAACGCGCAATCGACCACAATTATCCCGTCGTCATTGGTCATTTCGCGGCGTTCTTCCTTGGGGAACCGCGCAAGCACATCTTCGAAATGCGTGACGCTGCAGCGGCAGCCCTTGGAAATCTTTGCGCCGGGCAGGACACGTACTTCGCGTTCTTCATGGTATAGGCGCCAGATCAAATCTTCCAGCGGCAGTCCTGTATCGGCCAACTCCTCGTGACGCAGGCTGTCCGCCATGATCGAAACATGCTCCCACTCAGGGTGGTCGAGCCGCGCATGGAGCCGCTCACGGCCTTCTTCCCCTTCCGGCAAGTGCTGGACGAGGAAGCCCGCCGCCAGCACTTCACCCGGACCAGATTTCACCGCAGCCCTGATCCGAGTGGGCACTTGCTCGCTCTGCGCGAAATAGCTTTCAACGGCAGCGGACAGAGATTCGCCTTCCAGCGGCACGATGCCCTGATAGCGCTTGCCCGATTGGGCAATATCGAAGGTTATGGCGAGGTGGCCCTTGCCAAAAAGCGTGGCGAGCGAGGCACTGGCACCCGCTTCATTCTCTTGCGAGGGATCATGCTCGATATAGCCGCGCAATTCTCCGCCGCGATAATCGCACACCAGCAGGTTGGCGATGCCGCCCTTGCTTTGCGCCTGCATGGTGAGCTGGTCGCCATCATCCTTCAGTAGCCCACCCATAAGTGCGGTCAGCACCAGAGCCTCTGCCAGGCAATGGGTCAGCGCAGTGGGGTAGTCATGCGCACCAAGAATTTCCTCCAGCACCGGCCCCAACCGCACCATCCGTCCGCGACAATCGCGTTCGGGAATGGTGAAACTGAGAAGCTGGTCGGAGAAGGTCTGGCTTTGTGTCTGGCTCATGCCCGCGAATATGGGGAGTGCGGGCTGCTTTGAAAGGCGTATCAGCCAAGCAGGCCGAAACACCACAGCAGAACCGACTTTTGCGCGTGGATGCGGTTTTCAGCTTCGTCGAAGACAACCGACTGCGGTCCCTCGAACACCTCCTCGCTCACCTCATCGCCGACATGGGCGGGCAGGCAGTGGAGGAAGATCGCATCGCTCTTGGCCTGCGCCATCAGCGCCGCATCGACGCGGTAAGGCTGCATGGCGGCGAGTTTGTCGGCTGTATCGGCCTGCCCCATCGACACCCATGTGTCGGTGACGATCACATCCGCCCCGCTCGCCGCAGCATTTGCATCCTGCGTTAAAGTCACAGCGCACCCTGCATCGCGCGCCATTGCGATGAATTCGGCCTCTGGCTCAAAGCCCGCCGGTGTCGCCACCCGCACGTTGAACTTCATCAGTGCGGCAGCCTCCAGAATGGAGTGCAGCACATTGTTGCCATCGCCAAACCACGCGACTTCCAGCCCCGGCAAGGCCTTGCGGTGCTCGATCACTGTCAGCAAATCGGCGACGATCTGGCAGGGGTGAGAGCGATCGGTCAGGCCGTTGATAACAGGCACATGCGCGTGACGTGCCATTTCCTCTATCTTGGCGTGATCGTCTGTTCGCACCATGATTCCATCGGCCATGCGGCTAAGCACGCGCGCGGTGTCGGCAATCGATTCCCCGCGACCCAGCTGCGACGTCCCAGCATCAAGGATCAGCGCGCTGCCGCCAAGCTGACGCATGGCAATATCGAAGCTGACGCGCGTACGGGTGGAATTTTTCTCAAACACCATGGCCAGCACCCGGCCCGCCAAAGGCGCGTCGGCATCGACCTGACCCTTGGGCCAGCCCTTGCGCGCTGCCTTGCGGTCAATCGCATCGTTCAGCATCGCGGCGATGGTGTCGCCGCCTGCATCAGACAGGTCGAGAAAACTGCGAACGACCGGCGCGAGGTCAAGCGAGGCTGAACCGGCCATCCTTAACTCTCTGGCTGGTAGCTGGCAGCACCAGCAGACAGCTTATCGAAAAACTCTTCCATCTCATCATCTCCGATTACCAGCGGCGGCAACACACGCAGCGTCGAATCGCCAGCGGCAACCGTCAGCAGCTCATGATGGTCGCGCAAATGCACCATGAACGGGCGTGGTTCGCCCTTCATCTTAAGCCCGAGCATCAGACCCATTCCGCGCACTTCCTCAAACATATCGGGGTAATTGCCGATGAACTGTTCCAGCCTGCCGCGCAGGCGTTCTCCCTTGGCGCGGACTTCAGCGAGGAACTCGTCATTCGCCACCGCGTCCATCACCGCCATGCCTGCAGCCATGCCCAGCGGATTGCCGCCGTAGGTGGAGCCATGCGTACCGAAGCCCATGCCGCGTGCAGCCTTCTCCGTGGCGAGGCAGGCCCCGATGGGGAAGCCGCCGCCAATGCCCTTGGCACTGGCCATAATGTCCGGCTCGATACCGTATTGCTCATATGCGTAGAGCGTGCCGGTACGCGCGACGCCGCACTGCACTTCGTCCAGCGCCAGCATCAGATCATGTTCGTCGGCGAGATCGCGCAAGCCTTGCATGAATCCTTGCGAGGCCGGACGGATGCCGCCTTCGCCTTGCACCGGCTCAACTAGGAACCCTGCCGTGTGCGGGCCGATTGCGGCCTTCGCGCCTTCCAGATCGTCAAAGTCGACATAGCGGAATCCGGGTAGCAAGGGGTTGAAGCCCTTGTGCATCTTTTCCTGATTGGAGGCGCTGATCGTGGCCATGGTGCGTCCATGGAAGGCGTTCTTGAAGGTAATGATTTCGAACTTGTCGTCATTGCCTTCATGCTGATGATAGGCGCGGATCGCCTTGATCGCGCATTCCACCGCCTCAGCGCCCGAATTGGTGAAGAACACCGTATCGGCAAAGGTCTTATCAACCAG
>DFBR01000182.1:13741-22980 GCA_002367375.1 Erythrobacter sp. UBA3075
GTGGCAATGGTCACCGCGCACCGGTCGCACGCCGCACCGGGGATAGACGGGCATGAGCGGAGTAATCGACATCGGGAGGATTCCTTCAAAAACAACAAAGTGAAAGGGCGGCCGGACCTACTGGACCGACCGCCTGATGAATCTCTCTAAGATGGAGCAGGCGGCCGGTCAAACATCCGGCCACCATGCTACCCCGCCGGGATCAACCCTGAGCGGGGGACAGATTGACAGCCGAGTATTTGCCGCGTCGGTCGACTTCTAGATCGAATTCGAAACGGTCGCCTTCCTCGATTCCCTGCAGGCCGGAACGCTCCACCGCGCTAATATGGACGAAAGCATCTTCCTTGCCATCGTCGCGCGTGATGAAGCCGAAGCCCTTCATGCTATTGAAGAATTTGACCGTACCGACGGCCTTTTCGCCAGTCAGCTCGCGCTGCGGGGCAGCCGCTTTCACTTCGATCACATCGCCAACGACCTGGATGTCCGCAGCCGAAACCTTCCCGCCGCGATCGACGAGATTGAACTGCAATTCCTGACCTTCGGCAAGACCTTCCAGCCCGGCACGTTCGATCTGGCTGATATGCACGAACACATCTTCGCCGCCTTCGTCACGCTGGATAAAGCCGAAGCCCTTTTGCGCGTTGAAGAATTTGACTTTGCCTTGGCCCGTGCCAACGACCTGCGCGGGCATTCCGCCACCACCGCCGCCGCCGCCGCCACGCGGAGGTCCGCCGCGATCACCGCCGCCAAAGCCACCGCTGCGCTGACCACCAAAGCCACCGCCTCGGTTGCCGCCACCGCCGCCGCGATCATTGTTGAAGCGATCTCCGCCGCCGCCGCCGCCGAAGCGATCATTGCCGCCATCGCGCCAGCCGCCACCTTCCATCGGCGGCGGGGCTGCGCCATCCATGAACGGATCGAAACCGTCTTCACCAATATTATCGCGCTTGTCACGCCCTCGACCGCGGCGTCCTTTGTCGTAACCCATGAACCTAAAAAACCTTCATTCCTGTCCTTCCACTTCAGTTGGCGATGCGGACGAATTACCCGCCAACCCAGAAATGATGGACTTTCCCCACCACTCTTGCGGAGGGTGTATAGCCGTAAATTGGGGGTGACGCGAACACTTTAAGATTGCATGCCCATGACTATGTGGTTGCAGGGCAACATTGGTGTCGCTCACAAGGGGCGATTCACAAAGGAGTGAAGCTGGTGCCAGACTTTCGCAGATTGACCGAAACGGTGTGGGCCAGCCCGCAGATCAGCACACAGGATGTGGCTGAGGCGAGCGCGCAGGGCTTTGCCATGATTATCAACAATCGCCCCGATGGGGAGGAGGCTGGCCAGCCCATAGGCGATACAATTGCCGAGGCTGCGCGCGAGCATGGCATGGCCTATCACGCGATTCCGATTGGGCAGGCGGGCTTTGCGCAGCCGCAGATCGCCGCCATGTCCGATGCACTGAATACGGCGAGCGAAGACGGCAAGGTGCTCGCATATTGCCGCTCCGGCACACGCTCCACTTTCCTGTGGGCGCTCGCCCGCGCCAGTGAGGGAGACGATCCGGAAGCGATCGCCACTGCGGCGATGGCGGCTGGATATGACATAAGCCCGGTTCGGCAAGCGCTCGATATGCTGGCCGCGCGCAGCAGCGAGTGATGGCATGATGGATTCGCAACTGCTGCAATTTCTCGGCTCGCTTGCCGCGGTTGCAGCGGTGGTAGTGCTGACGCATTTCCTTGGATTCACGCGCGGCGGGAATATTTCCGATGAGGCAGAAGCGCGAACGCTGTTCCAGCTTGCTCCAGGAGGGTTCGAGCCCGTTGAGGTTGCTTTAGACGCCGACAGGCGCGGAGCAATCGCACGCGATGAGGCGGGCCGCATTGCCGTGCTAATGCCGCATGGCGGACAATTTATCGCGCGGGCACTGGGAGGCGATATGCGATGCTGTGTAGAAGGCGAACGACTGGCAATCGAAGACTCCGCGCTTGGTCAGAAATCCGTCGCATTGAACCTGGGCGATGCTGCACAGCACTGGGCCTCGCCTGTGCCACCCGCTAGATAGAGCCCATGGATTTCAACCCCGTCACCTATGCGATTCCTGCTTTCGTGCTGCTTATCGTAGCCGAATTGCTGTGGTCGAAGTGGCGGCGACCAGAGGCCTACGAATCGCGCGATACCGCAACCTCGCTCGCCATCGGGCTGGGCAGCACTGTCGCGGGCGCGCTCACAGGCGGAGCGGTCGCGGCGCTGCTGGTGTGGGCGCATGCCATCACACCGCTCTCCATCGGCTGGGCATGGTGGGCTTGGCCATTATGCTTCGTGCTCGATGATCTGGCCTACTACGTCTTCCACCGTAGCGCCCACCGCGTGCGCTGGTTCTGGGCGAGCCACGTCAACCACCACTCCAGCCAGCACTACAACCTCTCGACCGCATTGCGGCAAAGCTGGACCGGGTTCTTCGCGCTATCCTTCATCTTCCGCTTGCCGTTGGCCTTTGCCGGGTTCGAGCCGGGGATGATTCTGGTGTGCGGCGGATTGAACCTGATCTATCAATTCTGGATTCACACAGAGGTGATCACGCGGCTGCCACGCTGGTTTGAGGCGGTGATGAACACGCCGTCGCACCACCGCGTCCACCATGCAGTGAACGCGCGCTATCTCGACCGAAATTACGCCGGGACTTTCATCGTCTGGGACAAAATGTTCGGCACATTCACGTCGGAGGATGATGCTGACCGCATTCGCTATGGCATTGTCCACCAGCTGGGCAGCTTCAACCTGCTGAAGGCGGTGTTTCATGAATGGCTGGCGATTGCCCGCGACGTGTGGCGCGCGCCGTGGCGGCACAAATTGTCTTACTTGTGGCGAGAGCCAGGGTGGAGCCATGATGGCAGCCGGGAAACCTCGACCATGATCCGCGAGCGCTGGGACCAAGCGCCTCAGCACGAGACTCATTCTGAAGGGTCATAAGAAAGGGGCCAGGAGATACGCTCTCCCGGCCCCTCTTGTGTCTTGAAATCTGGGCTTAGCTGCCGGAGCCCGGACCGTAGGTTACCTCCACGCGGCGGTTCTGCAATTCGCGCACGCCGTCTGCGGTGGCGACGCGCGGCATGCTCTCGCCAAAGGCTTCGGACATGATCCGCGCGGCGGGAATTCCGCGACCGGTCAGGTAATCCTGCACCGAGGCATTGCGGCGCTGAGCCAAGCCCTGATTATAGGTCGCACTGCCCGAACGGTCCGTGTGGCCAGCCAGCATGATCCGCGCGGAGCCGCAATCGCCATATGCGGTAACCGCGCTGCCCAGCACGCTCGCTGCCTCGGGCGTGATGTCTGACTGATCCCAATCGAAGAACACGATATAGGGCCCGGTATTGCACTGCGCCTGCGGTGGCGGCGGAGGAGGTGGCGGCGGGGGCGGAGGCGGCGGCGCGGGGGGCGGCGGAGGTGGCGGTGCAATGGGTGCCGGAGCATCCGAGCCGCCCAGATTGACAACCGCGCCCAACAGGATCGAATGGCCTGCCAGCTCAAATTCGTTGCGGCGGCCCCGCGTGTCCCTCAGTTCAAATTCGAGCGTGCTGAAGTAACGGTATTTCAGCCCGATCTCAACACGCTCGTTAATAGGCGCGCGCAATTGCGCAAGTGCCTGCCACGCCCATGTGTCGTCGCTGTCATCGAGATAGCCAGGCCCACTGTCCGACACGCTGTTTTGTATGCTGAGCCAAGTGCGCCCGGCGCCAGCGCCTATCGCAAATCCGAGCGAATCCTCACCGCCAAAGTCGAGCAGCATGTTCGCCATGACAGACGTCATCTGGATATCGCCATCAGCATTGAAGGCGCCAGCAACGGGAGTCGCAGTATCTGCAGGAATGCCCCGATCACCGACAGTTATCGAATTGAGATCCCACCCGCGGTGATTGCCTTCGATCTCTGTTCGCACAGGGCCCCAGTCATACCCGACCAGACCTGCAAATTCATACCCATAGTCAGACGTAGTCTCAGCCGCGTCTGCCGTAGCCGTGATATCGGTTTCGAAGTCTTCAACCAGAACTATGCCGCCGCCAGCCTCAATATAGAGCTGGCCGTCGCGCGCCAGTGCAGGCGTCGCCAGAGCACAGGCGGAAACGCCAAGCGCAAGTGCAAGATTTCGCATTAGAAACAATCCCTCTGACCCGTTTGTGCTGCCATAGGCTGGGTAGAAATACGTAGCAAGCGATCAAGCGCCTGAAGATCGACTGACGGTTGTCGGCGGCGCAGGAATACGGATGCCACGGCCACAAGATCACTTGCAGCAGCCAGCGACTTGCCGAGTCATTTCAAGAATTTCGTAGTGCCGCCAGATGCCCAAGTTGCCAAAATGCCACGGGCGTTGGTGAACTCAGCGGCTGAACGCTCTACAGCGCCAGTTCACCCTCTTCGCCAGTGCGGATGCGGGTGGCAGAGGCGAGTTCGAGTACGAAGATCTTGCCGTCCCCGATCTGCCCATTGTTGGCGGTATTGCGGATCGTTTCGACAATCTGCGGCACCAGATCATCGCTCGCCGCGATTTCCAGCCGGACCTTGGGCAGCATATTCACCGCATATTCGGCACCGCGATAAATCTCGGTCTGGCCCTTTTGTCGTCCGAAACCCTTCGCCTCACACACAGTCATGCCGGACACGCCGATGGCACCCAGCGCCTCGCGCACGTCTTCCAGCTTGTGCGGCTTGATGATGGCGACGACGAATTTCATCACGGGCTCTCCAGATTGCCTCATTGGCGGATCATCTGTGCGGCGCATTGCCCCCGGCTGGCAAGCCCCAATTGCGCAAAAAAAAGGGGCCGGAGCGCAGTGCCCCGGCCCATTCAAGTTGGTCGTTCGCAGGAGGAACGAGGTCAGGCGGGTCCGGAAGGGAGAGAAAAGAGGGTTCCCGGCCCCGCCAAACTACGGTGTCAATTGTAGGCACGCTCTCCATGTTCGGAGATATCGAGCCCCTCGATTTCGGATTCTTCGCTAACCCGCAATCCGACCAGAGCCTTGGTGACCAGCCCTGCGATCAGGGTGCCGACACCGGCCCAGACAATTGTGATGAGTACGCTCTTGACCTGGATCCAGAGCTGCGTGCCGGTCGCAACCGAGCCATCGCCCGGTCCGCCGAGGAAGCTCTGATAGACAATCGCCGTGCCGATGGCGCCAACGATCCCGCCGATCCCGTGGATGCCGAAAGCATCGAGCGAGTCGTCATAACCGAACTTGCCCTTCACCTTGGCGACCGCGATGTAGCAGACCAGCGAGGAGATAATGCCGAGCAGGATCGCTCCAAACGGCCCACTGTTGCCAGCCGCGGGGGTCACAGCGACAAGGCCCGCGATCACGCCGGAGCAAAAGCCCAGTGCCGAGCCCTTGTGACCGGCCAGCTTTTCGATGACCATCCATGCCAGGCCACCTGCCGCAGTTGCGACGAAGGTGTTGATCATCGCAAGACCAGCAGAGCCATCTGCCTCAAGCGCGGAACCGGCGTTGAAGCCGAACCAGCCGACCCACAGCAGGCCAGTGCCGACCATGGTCAGGGTCATGGAGTGCGGCGGCATCTGCTCTTCGGGGAAACCGCGACGCTTGCCCAAGAGGTAGGCCAGCACCAGTCCCGAAACACCGGCATTGATATGAACAACAGTCCCGCCCGCAAAATCGAGCGCACCATCTTCGAACATCAGCCCGCCACCGGCCCAGACCATATGGGCAATGGGGAAGTACACAATCGTCAGCCACAGCGGCACGAACAGCATCACCGCGCTGAACTTCATCCGCTCTGCCGTCGCGCCAAGGATCAGCGCAGCGGTGATGGCGGCGAAAGTCATTTGGAAGCTGATGAAGACATATTTGCTGATGACTTCATCGGTAAAAGTCGCAGCAACGCTGCTGGCATCGGTTCCGGCAAGGAAATAGCTTCCCCCGCTGATGAACAGGCCAAGCGTACCTTCATAGCTCGTGTCACCAAAGGCGAGCGAGTAGCCCCACATCACCCAGATGATCATCGCGAGCGACGCCGTTGCGCCGATCTGCGTCATGGTGGAGAGCATGTTCTTCGACCGTGTGAGGCCGCCATAGAACAGCGCCAGACCCGGCAGAATCATTAGCAAGACGAGCACCGTAGCGGTCATCATCCAGGCGTTGTTGCCGGGATTTGGCACGGCCTCGACGACTTCAGCCGCCGGAGTTGCAAGCGCGGGGCTCGATGCGAAGAGCGCCGTCAGTGCGACCGCGCCCAGTTTGAGAATTGCGTTTTTCATGTTGCCTGAATCCCTGATCACAATGTCGCCGCTCACAGCGCTGTCTCGTCGGTTTCGCCGGTCCGGATGCGCGTGGTCGCTGCGAGGTCGAGCACGAAGATCTTCCCGTCGCCGATGCTTTGCGTGCTGGCCGTTTGCTGAATGGCTTCAACCGCCTTGGGCATCATCTCGTCGCTTACCGCGATTTCGAGCTTAACCTTGGGCAGCATATTGACCGAATATTCGGCGCCGCGATAAATTTCGGTTTGGCCCTTCTGGCGGCCAAAACCCTTCACTTCCGAGACGGTCATCCCGGAAACGCCAACCCCGGCCAGTGCTTCACGCACTTCGTCGAGCTTGAACGGTTTGATGATGGCGATGACAAATTTCATGCGTTGCCCCTATCCTGTGCCGGAGGGTTTCCGACTGGAGGATAGGTTTGCAAGGCGCGTGCCAAACGGGCGCCTGGTTCTCTTACGCCCGGCAACGCCGCGCGCGGCGGTGACTGCTAGTTGTTGCGGCGCACAAATTTCGAGCAGGCGCGCTCAAGAATTGAGCAGTGACAAGGTCACGCGAATGGGCAGATGGTCCGAGGCTTGCCGCGCCAGCGTGCTGGTGTGGACGCGCATATCGGCTACGCTCCAATGCGGCGTGTGCATCACCCGATCGAGCGCGAGCATGGGCTTGCGGGCAGGGAAACTGGGGCCCGGCGCAAGCATATCCCAATGCGCCGCCAGCCCTCTGTCGCCACCAATGGGCCGCACCCATTCATTGCAATCGCCCAGCATCACGGCGGGCAGACCTGGCGCGCGACTGGCATTGCAAAGATGCGCGAATTGCCGCTTGCGCCTGAGGCCTGAGAGATCGAGATGCATGGCGGTCACGCAAATCTCGGCAGCGTCTGTGTGCAATTTGGCGCGCACGGCACCACGCGGTTCAATCTGCGGCAGCCTCTCGGCTTCGACCTGACGAATTTCTATCCCGCTGCGCACGAGAATGGCATTGCCATGCCAGCCGAGGCTGTCCGGTTTCGTCGGCAAGGCTGCAATTTGCCAATCGCGCTCTTCAATATCGCGCAGGTCGAGAACGCTCTGGCGGTTGCCAAAGCGGATATCGACTTCCTGCAGAGCGACAATGTCAGCCTCCAGCTCGTCGATCACGTCGAGCACCCGCATTGGATCACGCCGCCCATCGCCGCCGATTGCCTTATGGATGTTGTAGCTGGCGAAAGTCAGATGCACGTGTGTGTGGGCCTAGGAAGTTGACCGATGTGGAACGCATGGCAGGCGCGCCACCGCGCCTATTGTTGCGAAGGGCTATAGGGATAACGCGCATAAAACCGCAATATCGCGTCTCGGGCGTGGTGACTGTCTTCTTCTTTTAGCGAGCCGAGCAGAAAGGCGCGCGCCGCGATCGCCGGGTTGCGCCGGAAGCCTCCACCGATCACCATCAGGCGATATTGCGTGGCAATGTCTGTGGCTGNNCCTCCGTCTGAAGAATAATTGGGATTGCCGATGCGGCGAGCGACTTCTCTGTCTTCCGCATCGCTATCCTGCATTTCTCGTTGGAAACCGGGAGGGCTCCCGGTTGGCGCTCGCATTCCCGGATATTGGAACACCCAATAACCAAAGGCATGGGCAGCCGCGACACGCTCCACCCGGCGACGCGGGATGGTGAAGGCCCGGTATCCGGCCACGCCCATCTCGTAAATGTTATTGATCTCGCCATAGATGCTGAGAGCCGATGCAACTGTAGATGCGGCCCGCGATACAAGCGCGAGAGTGCCGCCTGCATCGGCCATCCGGTCAAATGATGCGTCCCGAATTTCATCGAGGATTGCGCTGCGCATTGCACTGGCAGCTTCGCCGGTAACGGCTCTTCGGGCAGCAGATCCTGGCTCGGTCATCGGTCGTATCCTTTACCATCAGCCACCAAGGCTGCGCGCGATACGCTACCCTGGACGTCCAAGTTCGATGCGACCCGACCCTGTTGAGTTCTGCCCATTGAGCGCAAAAGTGTCTCACATCTCACCTGCCTGCACAAGTTTGCGGGCTTTCGGTGTGATGTCACTCGCCAGCGATGTGGCGGTCGGTCGTGCGCGTCGGCAGGCCATCGATCGACGGCTTTTCCTGCGAATATTTCGCCGCCCATTCGTCAGGCGCTTTGCCGGCATGATACTTTTTCAAGGTCTCGCGTTCCTGTTCCAATTCCATAACCGGAACGCCCCAGCCGCAGCTCGTCTGGACGCTTTCAACCGCGATATCGAATATCTGCCGTGTGCCCGGAAGCAGGGTGAAATGCTGCGAAATCTCGTCCCAGTCATTATCCGCAGGCAGCACCGGCTTGCCCGTGCCATAAATTCGCAAGATCAGAGCGGGCTGTTGAAAATTGCAGAACATCACCGTGATGCGGCCATCGGCCAGCAGATGCGCATTGGTTTCATTCCCCGATCCAGCCAGATCGAGATAGGCGACCCGGCTGGGCGAAATCACGCGGAATGCGTCATAACCCTTGGGCGACAGATTGATCCGCGCACCCGGCGCAGCGGTAGCGACGAAGAAGACCGGCTGGCCTTCGATCATCGCGATATGTTTGTCGGTGAGCGTGTCGGTGAAGTCAGCCATGCGCGAACGCTACCGCATTCGTCATCCCAGCGAAAGCTGGGATCGTTGCCGGCTTGGCGCTTGGCCGAGAGCAATCCCAGCTTTCGCTGGGATAACGGCTTTTACCGCTCCTTGGTGGCAGAGAATTTCAGGTCGGGGTTCTTCTCTTCCTGATAGCCCACGTCCCATGGGCTCTTGGCCATGAACACCAGATCACCATCGCGGTCGCGCGCCAGATTGCCCTGATTGAACCGCTCGAAATCGTCGAGCTTGTCCTGCGGGCCTTTCAGCCAGCGCGCCGTGGCGAAGGGCGAGGCCTCCAGCGCAGCCTCCACCTTATACTCCGCCGAGAGCCGCGACACGAGCACATCGAGCTGCAACTGGCC
>DFBR01000024.1 GCA_002367375.1 Erythrobacter sp. UBA3075
GACCATAGCCGAAATAGCGCGGGCCAGCGTCAGGCTGTCGGTCACCAGCGTGCCTTGCTGCTTCGCCTGCGCGCCGGTGATCGGGGAGTCTGCTACTCCGCAAGCCCTGCCATGAACTGCCGCCGTAGAATCATGCTTCCCCCCTTCGCAAAGCCGCAAGGTGCGCGGCAGGCAGAGAAAATGCAATTGTGCGGGTGTTGGTTCGGTCCGTCTCTAGTGCATCACCACGGTATAGTGCTGCCGTCGTAGTTGAGAAAGACATGGCGTGGTTCGCTTTCGGCTTCCAGCACATTGGTCATGCCGGTCACGCTTGTCGCCACATCAATCGCCGCGTCGGGGCCGCCCATATCGGTCTGCACCCATCCCGGATGCAGCGAGATAACGCCCACGCCGCGCTCCTTCGCATGCTCTTCAAACAGTGAGCGGGCGAGGAAATTCTGCGCAACCTTGGACATGCCATAGAGGCTCACGCCGCCCGAGTAATCCGCGATTGACCCCATCATGCTGCTCAGCATGGCGATGGTGCCGCCGCGCTTCACCAGTGGCAGCAGAGTTAGCGCGGCCTGCACTGGCCCGGTGGCGTTGGTGTGCATGATGTTGGCGACATTTTCGTAAGAGAGCTGGTCCAGACCCTGCTCGCTTCCACCATACACGCCCGCATTCATGATTAGCAGATCGACGCTGCCTTCGGTGCATTCGGCTTTGATTGCAGAGACGCTATCGGCATCAGTCACATCACATTGCATGATGTCAATTGCATCACCGTTCGCTTTGGCGACGTGCAGCTCTTCGCTGCGCTTTCGCTCGGTGGCGATGACCTTGTAGCCTCGCTCTGCCAGTTCTTTTGCAAAGCCAAGGCCAAGCCCCCGCGATGCGCCAATGATGATTGCTGTCTTTTCGCTCATGAAATGCTCCTGATGTTTACCCACTAAGCGAGCGAAGCGCGCGCAAGTTCCGAACCTTACTTCNNACTTCGTGTTTGAAAGTGTTGCGCGCCTTGTGTTCGTAACGCGTTTCAGGCCAGCCGGAGGGGCGGTTGCGAAAATCGTCCGGGCCTTCGATCACCCATTCGAATTCATCGCGGAAGCGCCGCATCACCATTAGTGCGTGGCGCACATAGATCGGGTGATCGGTGCCGAAGCGAAACTCGCCGCCGGGTTTGAGCTTGTCGGCGATCATCTGCACCGGACCATCGTTCATCATGCGCCGCTTGGCGTGCCGGGCCTTGGGCCAGGGATCGGGGTGGAGCAGATAGACCATCGTCAGCGCGCCATCGGGAATCCGGTCCAGCACTTCCAGCGCATTGCCATGATGGATGCGGACATTCGCCAGTGTGCCATCGCGCACATGGCCCAGCGCTTGTGCCACGCCGTTGAGGAACGGCTCGGCGCCGATAAGCCCGTGATTGGGTAGCAGATCCGCGCGGTAGGCAAGGTGTTCCCCGCCGCCAAAGCCGATTTCGAAATGTAGCGGGCAATCTTCACCGAACAGGCGCTGTGCCGTCACTTCGCCATCTTCGGGCACGGCAATGCGGGGCAGGAGGTTGTCGACCAGGTCCTGCTGTGCGGCGCGCAGGGGTTTGCCCTGGCTACGGCCATACAGCCGGTTGAGCGTGGTCGGATCACCTTCCTTGTGCGCACTCATGCCATATTCGCTTTCATACGTGGCTCGCTAGGGAAATGAGAGTGGACTTGTCCAGTGCGGGCTTGAGCAATTGCGCTGCTCTCGGCTAGGCGAGTGGCATGGATCAGCTTTTTGCACTCTTTTATGCCCAGCCACCTTGGGCGCAGGCGGGCCTTGGTCTGGTTGTGCTTGTTCTGTTCGCGCTGGCGGTGAACTTCCTGCTCAAGCGGGTTCTGCTGCAACTGGCGAAGCCATTCCTCGACACGCGCAGCCTCACGGCGGACAAGGCTGCGGCTCGGCTGGCCACAGTCGCCCCGCTGCTGATCATTGCCAATGGCATCGAGCATGTGCCGCATCTGTATGACAGTGTGTGGATGCTGATCCAGAATGTTGCTTTCGCCAGCATCGTGCTCAGCATCGCGACTTCGCTTAGCAAGGCGCTTGATTATATCGATGAGGTCTACCGGCGGCGGCCCGGGGCCCACAGGCGGCCGATCAAGGGCTATGTGCAGGTCCTCAAGATCGTCATTTATTGCGGCGCGGCGATCCTCGCCATTTCCGCCCTGATCGAGCAATCGCCGCTGCTGCTGCTGTCCGGTCTCGGCGCGATGGCGGCGGTGTTGTTGCTGGTGTTCAAGGACACCATCCTCTCGCTCGTCGCCTCGGTGCAGCTGACCAGCAATGACATGCTGCGCGTCGGTGACTGGATCGAGATGCCCAGCATGAATGCCGATGGCGATGTGATCGATATCGCGCTGCACACAGTGAAGGTGCAGAATTTCGACAAGACCATCACCACCATTCCGACGCATCGGTTGATCTCCGATTCCTACAAGAACTGGCGCGGGATGAGCGACAGTGGCGGGCGGCGGATCAAGCGGGCGCTGCCGTTGGACCAAAATTCAGTGCGCTTCCTTTCCGACGAGGAGGTTAGCGGACTGCGCCGCTTCCGCTTGCTGGACGATTACCTTACGCGCAAGGATACCGAGCTGCGCGAATGGAATGCGCGTGAACTCACCGGCGATGCCAATCCGGTGAACGCGCGGCGCATCACCAATATCGGCACCTTCCGCGCCTATGTTATCGCCTATCTCAAAGCGCATCCGGCCCTCGACGAGGCGAAGACCCTGCTGGTCCGTCAACTTGACCCCACGCCGCAGGGCTTGCCGCTCGAAATCTACTGCTTTGCCGCCACAACCGCCTGGGGCGATTATGAGAGCATCCAGGCCGATCTGTTCGATCACCTGCTGGCGATCCTGCCCGAATTTGACCTGCGCCTGTTCCAGCAACCGAGTGGGCTGGACTTTAAAGGTCTTCAGATCGCCTCCGCCTGACCGGCCAGAGGCGAAAAGGCCCCGGAGGTGCGAGGGGAGAGACTCGCAGCCTGCCGGGGCTCTCTCGGGTACCCCCTTTTTAAGGGGATGAAACTGTAACGCGCGGATCGGATTTCCAATCCGCAAGGCCGACCGGCCACCGCGCGGTTAGCGCGTTAGCCGAGCGCGCGGATGCGCGCGCTGGCGCTCGAAGCCAGACTAGGCGGCCTCTTGCTCGACATCCGGATCGCGCAGAACATAACCGCGGCCCCAGACCGTCTCGATGTAATTCTCACCGCCGCATGCGTTCGAAAGCTTCTTGCGCAGCTTGCAGATAAACACGTCAATGATTTTGAGTTCGGGCTCGTCCATGCCGCCATACAGATGGTTGAGGAACATTTCCTTGGTCAGCGTGGTGGCCTTGCGCAGCGAAAGCAGCTCAAGCATCGCATATTCCTTGCCGGTCAGGTGAACGCGGGCGCCGTCGACTTCGACAGTTTTCGCATCAAGGTTCACCGCCAGCTTGCCGGTGCGGATGATCGACTGGCTGTGGCCCTTCGAACGGCGCACAACGGCGTGAATGCGGGCAACCAGCTCATCGCGGTGGAAAGGCTTGGTCACATAATCATCGGCACCAAAGCCGAATGAGCGGATCTTGGAGTCCATCTCGGCAATGCCCGACAGGATCAGAACCGGCGTCTGCACCTTGGCAACGCGCAGCTTTTTCAGCACGTCATAGCCATGCATGTCAGGCAGGTTCAGATCGAGGCAGATGATGTCGTAATCATACAGCTTGCCCAGATCGAGGCCTTCTTCGCCCAGATCGGTCGAGTAGACATTAAAGCCCTCGGTGGTGAGCAAAAGCTCAATCGCCTTGGTGGTTGTCGGCTCATCTTCAATCAACAAAACGCGCATTATCGGACCCCTTTGTCCCCGTTGGAAACCCCTTGG
>DFBR01000044.1 GCA_002367375.1 Erythrobacter sp. UBA3075
CACCGAGGACGAAGCGGCGGATGCCGCTTCGCGGCTAAAACGAAGCCCTCGCAGTCAGTTTGAAATTGCGGCCCGACAGCGGCACAAAATCCTTGGTGAAGCTGGTCGCGCGGCGGCCTTCTGCATCGAACACATTGTCGACCTGCGCCAGCAGGGTGAAGTTCTCCTCGCCCTCGAACGGATGCCATGCGAGCGACAAGTTCACGTGAGTGAAGCTGTCGGTCGGCGTTTCAAGCGGTGCGAGATTTGACTGGTCATCAAACCATTCCACCTCGCCGCGCAGGTCAAAATGCTCCCACCGCGCTTCCAATGCGCCGTACAGGCTGAGCGGCGGGATACGCGGGACGGCATCGCCATTGTCCAGCTCAGCATTGGTATAAGCACCGCGCAGATCGCCCAGCAGCGAGAAATCGCGCGCCTCGACCAGCGGGAAGGTCACCTGCGCTTCCGCGCCCCATTGATCGGCGTCCTGCTGGCGGAATGTGAAGACTGGCAAGTCATCCTCCTCCACGCCTGTAGCGGCAAGGAAGATGAAGTCGCTGAACCAGTTGCGATAGATGCTGGCGTTGATCTTCACTTCGCCGATCTCGCCGCGCAGATAGCCTTCCGCTCCCCAGCTTGCCTCAATGTCAAGCGTGGGATTGCCCACTTCAAATTGCTGCGTGGCGATGTGCGGGCCTTCTGCATAAAGCTCTGCCGCAGTGGGCGCGCGCTGAGTGCGCGAAAGGTTCAGGCCCGCGCGGAAATCATCGAACAGTATGTAGCCGCCGCCAAACGCGGCTGAGAAAGTGTCAAAGCTGCGGTCCAGCCCCAATGTTTCAGCTACTACGCTGGTGGTTTCGTAACGCACGCCCGCCTCCAACTCGAGCCGCTCGAAGTCGATCTCCTGCAAAGTGAACAGCGCGAAGGTTTCGGTCACATTGGGCGGGATGTAGGCCTCTTCACCAACGGCGTTAAAATCGACGCTGGAATATTGCGCGCCGATGGAGCCACCCCAGCCATTGCGGCGGGTCTGCACCAGTTCCACGCGCCCCTCCACGCCGGCAACATCGAACACCGTGCCGACTTCTGTGCCTTCAAATTCGGTATGGGTGTAATCGGACCAGCCAGCGCGCGCCTGCACGGAATCGAAAAAACCGCCGCCAAGGTCGAAACCGGCGCGCATGTCGAAGCGGATCCGCTCAAGGCCGATAGAGACGGCTTCTTCGCCTTCCTCCTCATCGTCGTGACCGTCATCATGGTCGTCGTCATGATCGTCGTCCTCTTCGCCATGATGGTGGCCGGTGCCCGGAGCTGTGGGGACGCCGTAGCTAGTGTCGTAATAGCCGAAGGAGACGCCGAAATTGTGCTCACCCACAAAGGCGGCAAGGCCCGCGCCTGCGGACCATGTTTCGCTATAGCTGTTGGGCAATGTGCCGCTGATGTTGGCCGCTTCGCGCAATTCGTCGGCCTCTTCGATGTGGCCCTCTTCCTCTTCCTCGGCGGCATCGGCGAGCAAATCATCGCGCAGGAAATCGGAGGCGGCAAAGCCTGGAATTTCGACATCCCCGGTTTCGCGGTAAGACGCGTCGGCGTGGAAGGCGACGTTGTTCAGCAGTGGCATGTCGACCGACAGACCGCCTTCACGCAGATTGCTCGCCGTGTCGAAGCCTGCCAGCGCGTCGATATGGATCGGTTCGTCCGGCACACGCGGCGGAATGCGCTTGGTCACCACATTGACCGCGCCGCCAATGGCCTGACTGCCGTAGAGCAGAACGGCGGGACCGCGCAAAACCTCAATCCGCTGGGCAATCAGCGGGTCGGCGGCAACCGCGTGATCGTCCGACGCGCCGGACGCATCGAGCGTGCCGATACCATCGTTGAGCACCCGCACCCGGTCGCCGCCAAAGCCGCGCAGGATCGGGCGAGAGGCACCAGGCGCAAAGCCACTGGCCGAAACGCCGGGAAGGCTGGCCAGCACCTCACCGACTTGCCCACTGCTTTCGCGCTGCAAGGCGATGCCGGTGACGATTGATGTGCCCGCGATCACATCCAGCCGGTCCACCCCGGCGGCGGTGACATAGATGACGTTGTGAAAATCATCATCGCCCGGTTCGATGCGCGCTTCTTCTGCTTCAATCCCCACCTCGGCATCAGCAGAGCCTTCGTCGCGATCCTGCTCGGCAGGCGTATCCTGAGCCAGCGCGGCAAGTGGCATGGCGGCAGTGGCAAGTAGGGCAAAGGCGGCAGTTTTCATTGGGGGAGTGGTCCTCAAGCTGTGTAACAAAATATCATTACAGCCCTTAAGGATGGCCAGTATCGGGTCAAGCGAAATCGGATCAACAATCGGCGAAATGCAAATAGGGCGCGATGGTAGAGCAATTGAACGCGTTTAATCCGCCGCCGCGCTGCCCAGCCTTGCCCGCGCTTCCTGCTCGCCAATCAGCGGCAGCAATTCGCCCATGTCGGGGCCGTGGTCCATCCCGGTCAAAGCCTGACGCAGTGGCAGGAACAGCGCCTTGCCCTTGCGCCCGGTGCTTTGCTTGAGTGCGGAAGTCAGGCTGGCCCACGGATTGTCACCCCATTCAAGTGCCTGCGCCGCCTGCGCCAGATAGGCGCGGTCCTCGTCCGAAAACTCGGGCTGGGTGATCGGCCCGGTGACCAGCTGCCACCACTCTGACGCCTCATTTACATGCGACAGGTTCGGGCGAATGGCGTGCCACGCGGCCTCGTCCATGCCCCCGGGCAAGCGTTCCGCGACATCGGCATAATCCATCTGGTGGACGATGGCGCTGTTGACCCGCTCCAGCTCGGCATCTTCGAACCGGGCGGGCGCGCGCCCGAAGGTGGAGAGGTCAAAGGTTTCGAGCAATGCGGCACGCTCGGCAATCGGTTCGACCGGCAGGCTGGTGCCAAGCCGGGCGAGCATGGCGACGATGGCCTCAGGCTCAATCCCGCGCTCCCGAAAAACCTCGCAGCCAAGTGAGCCGAGCCGCTTCGACAGCTTGCCCTCCTTGCCGACCAGCAGCGCCTCATGCGCAAAGTTTGGCGGGGTTGCGCCCAGCGCGGTGAACATCTGGATTTGCACGGCGGTGTTGGACACATGGTCCTCCCCGCGCAGAACGTGGGTCACGCCCATGTCGATATCGTCGACTGCTGAGGGGAGCATGTAGAGCCAAGACCCATCGGCGCGGCGGATCACCGGATCGGACAATTGCGCGGGATCGAACTTCACAGCGCCGCGCACGCCATCATCCCAGCCAATCGCCTCATCATGGTCGAGCTTAAAGCGCCAGTGCGCGGCGATGCCCTCAGCCTCTTTCGCCGTGCGCTCGTCTTCGGAGACCTGCAACGCACCGCGATCATAAATCGGTGGCAGGCCGCGGCCGAGCTGGATCTTGCGCTTGAGCTCAAGCTCCTGCTGCGTTTCGTATGCGGGATAGACCCGGCCCGCTGCCTTCAGCTTTTCGAACGCCGCATCATAAAGCGCCATGCGCGCAGATTGCCGCTCCTCGCCATCGGGCACTATACCGAGCCACGCCAGATCAGCGCGGATCGCCTCGACAAACTGCTCTTCGCTACGCTCCTGATCGGTATCATCGATGCGCAGCATGAAAGTGCCGCCAGCTTTCTGGGCGAGCATCCAATTGTGCAGCGCAGTGCGGATATTGCCGACATGCAGGCGGCCAGTGGGCGACGGGGCGAAACGGGTAATCGTGGTCATGGAGGCAGCGGTTAGCGCAGGCGCTGCGCCATTGCCAGAAAGTGCTGCGCGCGGGCCGCAAAATCCGCGCAACTNNTGAATTTTTATCGCACCAAAGTGGCGATTGCTGCCATCGGCCTGTTCGTGCTTCCCGCAGCGGTATTTGCCAGCGAAGATCACGCGGCCGCGCCCGGCAGCGCGTTTGATCTCAGCCATTGGAAGATCACCCTGCCGCAGGATGATGATGGCGACGATCGGCCGGACGAGATCAGCGTGAGCGATATTCAGGACTATTCGCACCCCGATTTCTTCTATCTCGATGACGAAGGCCGCATGGTCTTCACCGCGCCCAATCGCGCGATCACTACGGCCAATTCCTCCAACACACGCAGCGAGCTTAGGCAAATGCTGCGCGGCACCAACACCCGCATCGGCACGCATGATGCGGGTAACAATTTCGCTGCGCGCGCGCGGCGGGATTCCGATCAATACGGGTCCATCGGCGGACGGATGCAGGCCAGTTTGCGGGTCGATCATGTCGCCCGCAATGCTGCCAATCCGGATCGCAACCCGGCCTATTCGGTCGTGGTCGGGCAGATCCATGCGGTGCGGTATGACAACACCACCAGCGGCTTTGGCTACGGCAATGAACCGATCAAGATCTATTACAAAAAATGGCCGGGGCATGAGACCGGTTCGGTTTTCTGGACCTATGAGCGCAACCTGGCGCGCGACAATCCCGACCGCAGCGACATTGCCGTGCCAGTGTTCGGCAATCTTTGGGACAATGGTGAAGACCCCGGCGAAAACGGCATCGCGCTGGGTGAGGAATTCACTTACGAGATCAACGTCCACAACAATACGATGTATGTAACTTTCACCAATGAACGGCTGGGCACGGTGGGCCATGCG
>DFBR01000011.1 GCA_002367375.1 Erythrobacter sp. UBA3075
TCGCGCGTGCAGAAGCTGCTCAAGGATCGCAAGATCGTGCTCGACCTGACCGATGGTGCGCGCAAATGGCTGGGCCGGGTCGGCTATGACCCCGCCTACGGCGCGCGGCCTCTGAAGCGCGCCGTGCAGCGACATCTGCAAGACCCGCTCGCTGAAATGCTGCTGGCAGGTGATGTGCCCGATGGCAGCACAGTCACAATCGACGAAGGCGATGGCGAGCTGCAGATGGTCGTCAGCTGACACCATCCTTTAACGCAAAACAAAAAAAGGGCGGGGAAATTCCCCGCCCTTTTCTTTGGCTCAAACACTTGTCGAAGCGCTGGAGCTTAGTATCCGCGCACCGAAATGCCGACGAAGAATGACGTTCCATACGGGTTCACCGGATAGGAGAAATTCGTCGGATAGGGTTCTTCATCCGTCAGATTGTTGACACCGGCATAGACCGATATCTGGTCGCTGGCTTCATATGTGACCGACAGATCGTGGATGTAATAATCATCCGCAAACCCTGCGTCGCCCACCTGAGCAGCGGCAGTTTCGATCTCGATACCGGAGAAGGCAGTGCTTTCGACATATTGCAGACCGTAACGGACCGTGATCGGGCCATAGCCGACGCTGAGTGAACCCACACCCGCCCATTGCGGGCGCTGTTCTTCGCGCAGCTCAGGATCGACATTGGTTGGATCAGTCGGGTCGAAGAAGAAGTCCAGGTAATCGACCCAGTTGACCGATGCCCGCGCGCCGATATCGAATGCGCCGATGTCGAAACGATAGGCGATGGTGGCGTCGATACCCGCTGTCTCGATCTTACCGAAGTTCAGCTGTGTCTGCCTCAGAAAGTCGAATCCGAGGAAGGTCGGACTTGTGGAATCGCCGTTGCGTGAGAATTGCCCGCAGAACTGATTGTTGGCGAAATCTGTTGAGTCGTAACAGGAATCAACAATGTCCTGAGCGCCCACCGCGGCAATCGCATCTTCGATTTCGATATTGTAGTAATCTGCCGAAATGACGAGGCCCGGCACGAAACGCGGCGTGACCACGGCGCCGAAGGTGTAGGTTGTGGCGGTCTCTTCGCGCAGGTCCGGGTTACCGCCGGTGGTGCCAGAGAAACGCGCTGTCAGCGGATCAGAATAATCATAAACGCCGCCGGTTGAGTAATCGGTCGCAGCAGCGCCCAATGACTGGAAATCAGCGATACAATTGGTCTGACGCACGGCAGCGTCGGCTGCATCCAGCACGCCGATTTGCGAGGCATCGCAGGGGTCCGATGGACGGAATACCGTGCCTTGTTCCGGATCGAAAAGCTCCGCGATGTTCGGTGCGCGAACAGCCTGTGAGTAGGTACCGCGGAAGCGGATATCCTCCACCGGAGCCCAGATGCCGCTTACACTCCAGGTGAAGGTACTGCCGACCGTCGAATAGTCGGAAAAGCGCGCTGCGCCAGAGACTTCCAGAGTTTCGAAGAACGGCGTGCCCGACAGAATCGGCAAGTTCAGCTCGCCGAAGATTTCTTTGACATCAAACTCACCGCCGGTGTTGAAGCTGCGCGTCTGCGCATCGAACACCAATTGCTGGTTGCCCGATACATCGCCGATGAACTGGCCTGCGTTGATGTCCGGCGTGGTTTCTTGCGCGATACCAAGCGTTAGCGGGTCGAAGTTGAACTCGCTGCGCTCTTCACGATATTCCGCGCCTACCGCGAAGCCGACGGGGCCACCGGGCAGCTCAAAGAAGCTGCTGGTGTCGCCCACAAGGCTTGCACTCACGACAAATTGTTCAAGTGCAGCTTCGCTCACGGTGGTCACAGTGATGAAATCGACCGCATCCTGTGTGAGCGATTGTTCGCCCCGGAAGATATTGGCTGGTGCACACTGGCCGTCGCCCGGATTGAAGGTGAAGAAGCCCGGTTCGATCACAGGAAAGAATTGGCTGCCCGGGTGGCGTGCATTCGGATCGAGATCAGACCGGCATACGACATTGCCATTGGGCGTGCCGTTGAGGAACTCGCCTTCGTCCACGGCGTCAAGCGCTGCAAACAGACGGTCGGGCAGGACCGTGTTTTCATTCTCGACTTCGGATTCGAAGCGCCCGAAATTGGCACTCAGCTGCCATCTGAACTCACCACCTGATCCGAATTCGCCGCGCAGTCCGCCGACGAGACGGTATGTTTCGCGCGTCACAAGCTGGCGCGCCAGACCAAGGTCGGTGAAATCGCGGGAAACGCGCAGGCCGCCCGCATCATCAGCATCATCCTGGATCGCGCCTGGAATGTACGGATTGTCGGCGAAGATCAGCAGTGAATCGTAGAAGGTGTTGTAGGGATCTTGCGATTCCGTGTATGAATTCACATACTTGGCATCAACAAACACTTCGACACCGTCTGTCAGTTCATAATTGGCGATCAGATTGGCGTAGATACGCTCATTGCCCGGAATTAGGCTGGCACCGCTCAGACGTTCCGGCGCGCCGTCTCCGCCGAACTGGTTGCTTGAACTGGCGACAATGCCATCTTCAAAGATTTTCACGCCGCCATCGGGAGTGGAGACATAACAGCCACCGCCGCCAAAACCGGTCAGGCCGATGAAGCTTTCCTGACAGTCATTGACGCCGTTGCTGTTGATGTCGGCATCGAAGAAGCCAAAATCGCGGCGGAAGATCAGGCCTGCGCCGGATGAAATCGCGAAGCGCGGATCGGCCTGATAGGCGAGGGCCGGAGCATTCGCCGCCTGATCAATCAAGGCCTGCTCCGCCGCAGTGGGCGTCACGCCGCCGGTGAAGATCGCATCATAGTCAGCGGTGCCGGGCTGCGGAATGCGGAAACCGATTGGGAACGAGAAATTGTCGATGCTGTAGAAGTCGGCAAAGTTCGGTGTCCCATCGGTGATGTCACCGCGCTGGAAGCGCAGCAGCGGGCTGGGGTAGGTGGTGCCGGTGTTGAAGCGGCCATTGTTGGCGAAGAAATCCCGGTCACCCTGCAACAGCTGCTCAACATAGGAATAGCCTGCAGCGATGGTCACATTGCCGCGATTGTCGGGGAAATTGTAGCCAAACGCTCCGTCGATTGACGCGGTTGCGCCATCGCCTTCGCCTGAAATACCTGCCGTCGCATCGAGCAGGAAACCGTCCAGATCATCGCGCAGCACGTAGTTGACGACGCCGGTCACAGCGTCCGCACCATAAACTGCGGAGGCACCACCGGTGAGGACTTCCACGCGCTCGATCAAGCCTGACGGGATCGACGACACATCGACAATCTGGCTACCCGCGACACCCGACACGTGGCGCTGACCATCGACCAGCACCAGCGTGCGGACCGA
>DFBR01000096.1:0-960 GCA_002367375.1 Erythrobacter sp. UBA3075
CGATCGCCTGCTTCCAGTGCGGCGATAACCGGCGCTTCGGGATGGCGTGTCTGGATCAGGACTTCGCCCGGTTTTGCGCCGCGCCCAGCGCGCCCGGCGACTTGGGCAACCTGCTGATAGGTCCGCTCCGCCGCGCGCAGATCGCCGCCTTCAAGGCCGAGATCGGCATCGATCACACCCACCAGAGTTAATTCGGGGAAGTGAAATCCCTTGGTTACCAATTGCGTGCCGACAATCACATCGATTGCCTTCGCCTCTGCCATGGCGACAAACTCAGCGGCCTTTTCGGGCGAATTGAGTGTGTCCGATGTCACCAGCGCCACGCGGGCATCGGGCAGCATCTCGGCAACTTCATCGGCGATCCGCTCCACGCCGGGGCCGCAGGCAACTAGGCAATCAGGCTCGCCGCATTCAGGGCATGTTTCGGGCGGCGCAGTCTCGTGGCCGCAATGGTGGCAGGCGAGGCGTTTGGACAGGCGATGTTCCACCAGCCACGCGCTGCAATTGGGGCATTGGAAGCGGAAACCGCAATTGCGGCAGAGCGTCAGCGGAGCATAGCCGCGGCGGTTGAGGAACAATAGCGATTGCTCGCCGCGTTCCAGCCGTTCTTCCATCGCTTGCCGTAGCGGGGCGGCAATCCATGCGCCGCGTCCCGGCTGTTCCTCGTTCAGATTGACGAGCTGGATATCGGGCAGGGTCGCACCGCCAAAGCGGGCGGGCAGCACCAGTTTTTCGTAAATACCGGTGTCAGCCATATGCAGGCTTTCGAGCGCGGGGGTGGCACTGGCGAGGACCACCGGGATGCCTTCGAAATGCCCGCGCATCACCGCGACATCGCGGGCGTTGTAGCGGACCCCCTCTTCCTGCTTGAAACTCACTTCATGCGCTTCATCGACCACGATCAGGCCGAGATTGGCATAGGGCAGGAACAGTGCCGAGCGTGCTCCGACCACCACCTGC
>DFBR01000096.1:1032-3829 GCA_002367375.1 Erythrobacter sp. UBA3075
GGCAGCAGGACGAGCACTTGCCGCCCGCCCTTAAGGGCCTGTGCCACAGCTTCAAAATAGGTTTCGGTCTTGCCCGACCCGGTGACGCCATCGAGCAGAATGGGCGCGAATTGCGCCGCCGCCACCGCTTCGACCAGCCGCGCAGAAACCTTGGCCTGTTGCTCGCTCAATTCCGGTTGGTGGTAATCATGCCGGGCGCGTTCATAAGGGCGGTCGATGTCCACTTGGACCGGTTCCAGCACGCCCTGATTGACCAGCCCGCGCAGCACGGCTTCAGACACGCCGGCAAGGCCCGACAATTCGCGGATCGTCGCCTGCTCGCCCTCAAGCGCGCCGATAGCGCGTTCGCGCTGCGGGGTCATACGTTCGGGCGCGCCGCCGGACAGGCGGTATTCGGTCATGGTGGCTGGACCGCGCAACGCGCCGCCGCTCGAAATCACCATTCGCGCCACGCCTGCCATCGAGGCAATGTAATAATCCGCCGTCCATTCGATCAACCGACGCAGTTCGGCACGGATTGGCGGCACGTCGACGACTGCAAGCAGAGGGCGCAGCTTGTTTTCCGGCACGGAAGTGCTGGGGAGCTTGTCCTCCTCCCACACGATTCCCGTCACCTGCCGCGGACCCAGCGGCGCCACGACGACCGAGCCATATTCAACCGCCATGCCTTCTGGCACCCGGTAATCGAGCGGGCCGAGGGCGGCGTTCATTACAAGTAGGCGGACACGGTTTGCGGTCATTGCGCTTTATATGGGCACCGTGCATGTCAGGCGGCAAGAACAGGAGCGCAATTATGACCGACTTCGCCGCAACTTCTACCGATCGTCGCAAATTTCTCGCCGGAATTGGCGCAACCGGGGCTGTGCTAGCTCTGCCCGGCTGCGAAAGCATGGGCGGGTTCAGTCTGACCGATGCGGTGCGGCGTTTGCTCTATCTCTCCAGCGAGCGTGCCTTTGTGCGCCTGACCGCTCCCGGTGGGTTCTGGGACGAACAAGTGGCCGCCATCGGCCTGTCCGAGATGATCGGTTCGCGCGGCGGTGTTGTGAGCAGCATCCTCACCTCGACGGTTTTCAAGAACCGGCTGGAGGGCGCCTTTGCCGATATCGCCGTGGAAGGGGCCGAACGCGCTGCGCCCATCGTGACCGACGCGGTGCGGGTGATCGGCATCCAGAACGCGCTGGCGCTGATCAATGGCGGACCAACCGCAGCCACCGGCTTCCTGCGTAACAGCATGGGCACCGCGTTGGTCGAAGCCATGGTGCCAGAACTGGGGCAGGCGATGCGCGTTACCAGTGAGCCGCTGGTGGCCGAACTTCTCGCCGGACTGACAGGGATCGACGTTGCCGGTGTCGCGCAAAATGTCTCGACCACCGTGGACAATGCGATCTGGACCGAGATGGGCGTGGAAGAGACCGCGATCCGCGCCAACCCGCGTTCCACCAATGATCCGCTGCTGATTGGCGTGCTGGGCGGCGGGAGCTTGCTGTAGCGGCTCCGGCTACGGCCCTATGCCCCCTTGCACCAAGCGCGCGGTGCTTTAGGCAGCGGCCCACATGGCAGACGAATCTCCTCTCGACCGTTTCAAGCACGCCCTGACCGGCGCGGCGCGTGCGATTGCGCGCGACCCGGAGGTGGAAGTCAATTTCACCGCCGACTCAGCGTCCGAACAAGGCAAGACCGCGCGCGTGCCAATGCCATCGCGCAGTATCACTGCGGCGGAGGCGGAAGAGGCGCGCGGCTTTGCCGACAGTTTTGCGCTGCGCCTGCGCCATCACAATCCCGCGCTGCATGTGCGCCACCGCCCCGAAGACGCCGAAGCGCGCGCCTGTTATGACGCCATCGAGCGGGCGCGGTACGAAGCCATTGGTGAAAGTGAATTCGCCGGAATGCGCGAAAATCTGGCATCGATGCAGGAACGGCGCGTCGCGGGGAGTGCGATTGCCCGCGCACAAAACAGTGATGATGTGCCGCTCCACACCGCTCTCGGCCTGATGCTGCGCGAACAGCTCACCGGTCAGCCGATGCCCGAAGCCGCGCAGGCCGGTGTCGATATGGTGCGCGAATTCATCGAAAGCCGCATCGGTGACGATTTTGAGCAATTGTCCGATGCTCTGAACGACCAGCGCGCCTTTCAGGAGCTCGGCCTCGATATGCTGCGCCATCTCGACATGGTGCCCGCCGAAATGGAGCCTGAAGACGGTCTTGATCTCGACGATGACGAGAACGACACGGGCGAGGAAGAGCAGCCCGAAGAGGAAGAGGGCGAAGGCGCCGATAGCGACCAGCCCGACGCGCGTTCCGATGGCGCAGAGGGCGAAGAAGGCGAGGGCGACGAACAGGACGAGGCGACCGGCGACGAAAACCTGTCCGAGGGCGAACCGGGCGAGGATGGTGAGGAATTCATGCTCCCCCAGCGCCGCAACGCGCCGTGGCAGGACATTCCCGACACATTCGAATACAACGCCTACACCACTGAATTTGACGAAGTCGTCGAAGCGACAGAGCTGTGCGACACCGAGGAACTCACACGGTTGCGCGCCTATCTCGACAGCCAGTTGGCGGGGCTGCAAAGCGTGGTCACACGGCTCGCCAATCGCCTGCAACGCCGCCTGATGGCGCAGCAGAACCGCAGCTGGGATTTCGATCAGGAGGAAGGTCTGCTGGATGCCGCGCGGCTCGCCCGCGTCATCGTCAGCCCCGGCCATTCGCTGAGCTATAAGATTGAGCAGGAGCAGGACTTCAAGGACACGGTTGTCACCCTTCTGATCGACAATTCCGGTTCCATGCGCGGGCGGCC
>DFBR01000096.1:3869-4072 GCA_002367375.1 Erythrobacter sp. UBA3075
GAGATCCTCGGCTTCACCACCCGCGCGTGGAAAGGCGGGCAGGGGCGTGAGAAATGGCTGGCGAATGGCCGGCCGCAAAATCCGGGCCGCCTCAACGATCTGCGCCACATCATCTACAAGAAGGCCGATGAACCCATGCGCCGCGCGCGCCGCAGCCTTGGCCTGATGATGCGCGAGGGACTGCTGAAAGAGAATATCGACGG
>DFBR01000225.1 GCA_002367375.1 Erythrobacter sp. UBA3075
GGGCTGCGACCTCTATGTAACGCTTGAACCCTGCGCGATGTGCGCCGGGGCCATCAGCCACGCGCGAATCGCACGGCTGTACTACGGCGCGAGTGATCCCAAGGGCGGCGCAGTCGATCATGGCGCGCGCGTCTTTTCGCAGGAGCAGTGCTTGCATCGACCCGAGGTGTATTCTGGGATTGGTGAGGGCGAGGCTGGCGAGTTGTTGCGCGCGTTTTTTGAGGAGCGGAGGTAGCCACCTTCTCGTCATTCCCGCCTGCGCAGGAATGACGCGAGAGGCAGTTACATCCCCCGCCAAATCCGCACCTCGGCTCCGTCACCCGGCCCAAAGCGCTGCCGATCACACGCCACCGGCATAAAGTCCGCGCCGTAGCAAAGGCGCATTTCGCGCAGCCAGCCGCGCTCGTTCACCACCAGCCCGACATCTTCCTCGTCCCAATAGGGATTGGCCTCGGCAAAGGTTTCGCGCACATCGCCTGCGGTCAGGCCCCGGCGGCGCGAGAGGCGGTCGAAATCGGGCCAGCGCAGGCTGTTCCACAGCACTTGTGTGATACGTAAGTAAGCGCCCGCATCATCAACCATACAGCTGCCATGCTTGGCCCACTGCCGCGCGACCAGCCGCGTGTCGGGCGACATGCACATCGCGCCGCGCATTTCGCCTTGCGTAGGCCGGTCGCGTGTGGGGCACCATTGCGGATAGCTGCCGCGCGGCCCCTCTGGCCACAGACCATGCACGATAAAGGCAAAGCGCCCGTCGCGGCCCGAGCACTGGCGCGCATGGCGCGGTTCATCATCGCGGAAACGGCAGAATTCCGGGCTCCAGCTCAGTGACAGCGTATATCCGGTGACACGGGTCTGGCGCACCGGACCATCGCGCTCGATACTCGGCAGGGCGATCTGGCCTTGCGGGATGCGGCACTGATAGGCCTGCGCGCTCGCCAATGCGGGCACCAGCACAAATGCGAGCGCGGCTGGTTTCCCGATTGTGCGAATGCTCATTGGCCGCGCGTAGCGTACCATTCCTTGGCGTCGGCGCGGAACAGGAAGGACACGGCAATCGCCTTCAGCACGACATTGAGCAGGCCGGTGATGCTGATCGTGCCAAGACCCATGGCGAGCCCCGCCACCGCAGTCGCTGCCGAATAGAGCACAAAGGCGAGGATGATCCATTTGGTAAAGCCCAGTCGCATCCGCGAGGCGAGGAACCACAGCAGCAAATTGATGGCCAGTGCGATGGCGAGTGTGGTCAGCAGGAAGCCTTCTGCCGGAGCGCTCAACCCGGCCTCAGTAAGGCGCACTTCCAGCGCTCCTACCTGCGTTTCGAAATTCATCAGCGAACTGGCGATGCCAATGACGATTGACGCCAGGTAGAACATGTCGAATTTGCGTATTGAATCAGGCCGCATGGTGAAATTTCCCTCTGCTTAAGTCCCGCAAATGGCAGAAGGTCACAGCGGGGTAAAGTCGAGGCCGATATCGGCGGCGGGCGCGCTCTGGGTCAGGCGGCCGACCGAGACATAATTTACGCCCGTTGCGGCCTTGGCCCTGATTGTATCCAGATTGATGCCGCCGCTTGCCTCGGTCGGCACGCGTCCGGCGACCAGCGCGACGGCTTCGCGCAGGGTTTCGGGCGGCATATTGTCGAGCAGCAGGCGCGTTGCTCCGGCGGTAAGGGCCGGTTCGATCTGGTCGATCCGGTCGACCTCGCAGATGATCTGCTGGACGCCTGCATCGCGCGCGCGCCGCACGGCTTCGCCAACGTCTCCAGCGACAAGGATGTGGTTGTCCTTGATCATCGCTGCATCCCACAATCCCATGCGGTGATTGTCCGCGCCGCCTTGGCGCACGGCGTATTTTTCGAGATGGCGCAGGCCGGGAATGGTCTTGCGCGTATCGAGCAGGGTGCAGTCCGGATTGTCCATCGCGGTGACGTACTCGCGCACCATGGTGGCGATGCCGGAGAGGTGCTGCACCGTGTTGAGCGCGCTGCGTTCGGCCGTCAGCATGGCGCGGGCATTGCCGGACAGGCGCATTAGATCAGTGCCGGGAGCGACTTGCGCACCCTCCTCAACCAGCACCTCGATGGCCATGTCGGGGTCGAGATGGCGGAAGAATGCAGCAGCAATGGGCAGGCCTGCCACAGTGATCGGATCGCGGCTGTCCATAACGCCTTGGAACCGCGCATCGGCGGGGATCACGCTTGCTGCGGTGACATCACGCCCGCCTCCGGGGAGACCCTCGCCAAGGTCTTCGGCGAGCGTGTCGCGGACGAATTTGTCGAGGTCGAAGCCGTTCAGTTTGAATTTATTCATCCGGTGCTTGTGGCCTTTCTTTTGGCGGGCCTCAAGCGTCGGCATCCGCATCCGTTCTCTTGGCTTTCACCCTACCGGGCTGCGCGCGGTCGCGCGCTGTCATCGCCTTTCCGGCGCCGATAGACTCCCGAAGCAGCTAGCCTGCATAGGATACGGCCGCGCAGTGGCCGCAAGGCCGACCGGCCGCCCGCAGCGGGGGCAGCTTGCCTGCCCGCCTAGCGAGGACGAAGGCGCGGATGCGCCTTCGCAAAACCAATCAGATCAATGCACGAAGCGCGCGACAACATCGCGGTAGCT
>DFBR01000103.1 GCA_002367375.1 Erythrobacter sp. UBA3075
GAGCGTTCGGAATTCATCGCGCTGCAGGTGGCGCGGCAATATCTCAACATTCTGTTGCAGGAACGGATTGTTGCCGCTGCCACGGACAATGTCGTCTTCCATCAGCAGATGACTGGCAGCCTTGCGGAAGGTGTCGCACAGCAATCGATCAGCGTCGCCGATTTGCAGCAGTCTGAAGAGCGTTTGCAGGCAGCGCTGATTCTGCGTGCAGAGGCCGATGAAGATTTGCAGAATGCCCGTACGTCGCTGCGGCGCCTGACAGGGCTGGATATTTCGCGGGTCAGTCTGCCTGCCGGATATTCGGAATTGCTTCCCGCGACCGAAGAAGCCGCAATCGGCCTTGCGCGCACTGCCAATCCTCTGGTGCGTGAAGCTCAGGCAGATGTGGATGCAGCGAATGCCATGGTCATGTCTGCCCGCGGGGAACTGGCGCCTGAAATCGGTGTCGATGTTCGCGGCCGCATTGGCGAGGATATTGACGGCTTCCAAGGCGAAACCAACGATGTGCAGGGCCGGGTCTATATTCGCTGGCAGCTGTTCGATGGTGGCCGCCGAGCCGCCCAAGTGCAGGAAATGGTCCGCCGTTCCAGTCAAGCACGCTATCGCCTGCATGACCGTGTTCGCGGAGCCGAAGAAGACGTCTCCAACGCCTGGACAGCTATGACCACGCAGGGAACCATCGGTTCGGCGCTCGAAAGGCAATCGCAGGTCAGCGACGATCTGTTGCTGTCCTATCGCAGCCAGTTCAATATCGGGCGGCGTTCGCTGCTTGATGTGCTCGATGCGCAGAACACACGCTTCAACACCCAGGTGCGCCGCGAAACGTCGCGCTTCTCAGAAATCTTTGCACAATATCAAGTATTGGCAGCAACCAATCGGTTCCTTGATGCGCTTAATGTCTCACCCGGAGCAGGTTCCGGCATGAGCGAACGTGAACGGTTCGATTATGGTCCTTCGGTGCCTGCCGAATTGCAAAGGCGTCGTTACCCCAGATAGGGGTAACGACACCCGAGGAGCGTCAGGGTGTATCATTCAGGAGAGATTTCCGGATCAGCTGAGAAAGACCCGCTGGTTCTGGGATTGGCGCGGCTTGCGGCGCATTTCGGCCTGCCTGATCCCAAAGCCCTGTTCGATGCTCTTCCGCGCGATGCGCAAGGTGCTTTGCCGTTCCATCAGGCCGGAGCCGCGCTGGACCTTGCAGGGATGCACCATGAGGCCTGGACGGGCGGCAAATTGCCGCGCAAGCCAGAGGCTTATCCCGCCGTCGCGCGTATGGACGGAGACATTGCGCTGCCGGTGATGGAAGTGTCCGGGACCGATGTGCTGGTTTTTCCCGTCGACGCGCAGGAGCCGGTTTGGCAGCCGATTGCGGAAGTGGATGCGGAATTTTCGGGCGAGCTGATAACGGTCATCGCCAATCCCGATCGCTTGCGCGAAAAGGATGCGCCCTGGCACGCCAAGGGTCGCCATCACTGGTTCTGGTCGGAACTGCGCAAGGAACGCAAATCATTCAGGCCGGTGCTGCTCGCGTCATTGCTGATCAACTCGCTCGCCATATCACTGCCGGTCTTTTCGATGAATGTGTACGACCGGGTCATTCCCAATCGCGCGGAAGCTTCGCTCTGGGTGTTGGCATCGGGCGTATTGCTTGCCTTCGCGCTTGAATTTTCGCTGCGCACAGCGCGCACCAATGTTGTCGATCAGATCGGGCGCAAGCTTGATCTGCGATTGTCGCAAAAGCTGTTTTCGCGCGTGCTCTCGACACCGATGAGTGGTCGCCGTGGCAGCACGGGCGCGCTGGCCGCGCGCGTTGGCGAATATGCGCTGGTGCGCGATTTCTTCGCCTCGACGACCATCGTGCTCATGGTCGACATGGCCTTCCTTGTGCTGTTCATCGCGGTGATCGCTTACATCGCCAAATGGCTCGCTCTCGTGCCCGTGGTAGCAATGATTCTGATGGCAATTGCCGGACTGGTGTTGCAGCGCAAGGTCACCGATGCCGCGCGCGATGCGCAGGCCGATATGGGCCTGCAACAGACTGTTCTGGTTGAATCGATTGCCGGCATGGAAACGTTGAAAAGCGTTTCGGGCGAGCGGCGCCTGCTGGGTAAGTGGCATTCGCTCTCGCAAGTGGGCAGCAATTCGCAGCTGCGTCTGCGCCGGATTTCCGCCAATGCCGTCGCGCTGGCCTCCTCTTTCCAACAGATTTCCACCGTATCGCTGGTGGTCGGTGGCTATTACCTGTTCGCCGCTGGCGAGATCACCATGGGCGCGATCATTGCGATCGTGATGCTCGCCTCCCGCTCACTCGCCCCGGCGGGCCAGATCGCATTCCTGCTCACGCGTGGTCGGCAGGCGCGCGAGGCGCTCGATTCAATCGAGGAGCTGTTTGAAGGCGAAGATGAGCGGCAGTTTGGCAGCATGTCGCTGCCCCCGGCACAGTCGAAGGGATACCGCGTTGCGCTGGAGAATTTGTCCTTCGCCTATCCGGACAGCCCGATAAATTCGCTCGACAGTATCAATTTGAAAATTGAGCCGGGCGAGCGGATCGCAATTGTTGGGCGCGTGGCTTCGGGCAAATCGACGCTGGGCCGCGTTTTGTGCGGGCTTTACCCGCCAACCGATGGCGCGATGACTGTTGAGGGGATCGACAGCCGCCAGTTCCGCCCTTCCGAAATGCGCCGCGCCTTCCGCTTTGTCGGACAGGATGCGAACCTATTTACTGGCAGTGTGCGCGAGAACATCGCGCT
>DFBR01000232.1:0-290 GCA_002367375.1 Erythrobacter sp. UBA3075
TGGCGCGCCCGGCAGGACTCGAACCTGCTGCCTCAAGATTAGAAGTCTCGCGCTCTATCCAGATGAGCTACGGGCGCGTCATATGGGCCATTAGCGATGTTTGCGGCTCACGCAAATGCAGCTAGACCCTCGCCATGAACGACGCCCCCAGAAAAATCGCCGGAGACGAAGTCGCGCGGGCGCATTTTCGCTATTTTCCCTATGTCATGGCTGCCTTCGTGGCGATCCTGCTGCTCAGCAATATCATCGGCGCGTCCAAGCCCAGCTTCGTCACCTTGCCCGGCGGCAGT
>DFBR01000232.1:458-4788 GCA_002367375.1 Erythrobacter sp. UBA3075
GGGCAAGACGCGTATGAATTTGTGTTCGGGAACAGCTGGCGCATCGTGATCGCCAGCATCGTCGCCTTCTGGGCAGGCGAATTTGCCAATTCCATCGTCATGGCGAAGATGAAGGTCTGGACCAAGGGGAGGATGCTGTGGTCCCGCACCATCGGCTCTACCGTGGTTGGACAAGGGCTCGACAGCCTGATCTTTTATCCACTGGCCTTTTATGGCCTGGCCGGCTGGCCGATCGAGCAATTGTGGGAAGTTGTGCTGTCGCAGTGGCTCATAAAAACGGCGTGGGAAGCACTCCTCACGCCGGTGACTTATTGGGTCGTTAATTTCCTCAAGGCTCGCGAGGGTGTCGAGGTGTTCGATACCGACACCGACTTCTCGCCATTTGCGGCTCGCGATGGCCGCAGCTGAGGGGATTGGGTGCTGGCCCGTAATCGGGGTCGATTACTTGGCCAGCAACCAGATCGCGAGGTAGATAAGGATGAAGCTGCCGAAACCGGCGACTGCACCTACCACAAAGACCAACCGGACAATCAGCGGGTCGATGTTGAAATAGTTGGCGATACCGCCACACACGCCGCCGATTTTTCCGTCAATCTGGTCGAGACGGAAATTCTTGCTCGGCGGGCCACCATTGGGATTGCTGATATTGCTCACACCATCATCCCTGTAAAAGTGGTGGCTGCGGGGTTCGCGAAGCTGCTGACAAACAGCGTGGCAGTGATGGCAAACGCGCCGATGGCGGCAAGCATCCTGCTGGTGATGTCGTGAATATTGGTCATTTCAATCTCCTGTTGGTTGAATGGGGTAGATATTTCGTCGGATCAAGCAAGCAGGCCGACAACGTTGGTGGCGTTGGGATTGGCAAAGCTGCTGACCAGAAGCGTGGCGGTAATCGCAAATGCGCCGATGGCGGCGAAGACGCGGCTCGTAAAGTCATTGGTGTTGGTCATGATAATCTCCTGTTGGGTCGGTGTATTTGTCGGTCTGATCAGGCGAGCAGGCCGGCAACGTTGGATGCTGTGGGGCTGGCGAAGCTGCTGACGAAGAGCGTCACGGTCATTGCGACGGCACCGAAAGCGGCGAAAAGCTTGGTGGTGAATTCATTCGAGTTGGTCATTTTGTGTCTCCTCATTGGTATAATCAGTCTGTTTCGTCCCTTGCCCCCAACATTGCAGGAGGTGTGCCAATTACGAAAAACGGGAGAATTCTGCCATTCTTGTTCATATGCCAGACAGGTTTCATTTGTTTACACCCCAAGGTTTAGGGTTTTACACCAATTTACGGTGCATAAGTTTTACGGTGGCGCGATGCGCGGTGCTGGCATAGGAACCGCAGCCTCCCATGGCGCTCGACCGCATCACCCTTTCCACCTTCCGCAACCACGTCGAAACCCGGCTGGAGGACACGCGCGCAATCAATCTGCTGGTGGGAGAGAATGGTGCGGGTAAGACCAATGTGCTCGAAGCACTTTCACTATTGGCACCCGGACGTGGGCTGCGCCGCGCGGCGCTGGCTGACATGGCTGCGCAATCGGCGAATGGCGGATTTGCGGTCAGCGCTGCACTCGATACGGGCGATGGCGGGGAGGCGGTGAAGCTCGGCACAGGAATGCAGGCCGATCGCCCCGGACGGCGCATTGTGCAGGTCAATGGAGCGGAAGCCAGCGCGATCAGCCTTGCTGAATGGCTCGCTATCGGCTGGCTCACTCCGGCCATGGATCGCCTTTTCGCTGAAAGCGCGGGCGTGCGGCGGCGCTATATGGACAGGCTGGCGGTCGCTATCGATCCAGCCCACGCGCGCTATGCCAGCCGCTATGAAGCCGCGCTACGCGAACGCAACAAGCTGCTGTCGGACGAGCGGTCACCCGATCCGGCATGGCTGGACTCTATCGAAGCGCAGATGGCGGCGGCCGGATCGCAGCTTGGTCAGGGCCGCGCACGCCTGATCGGCGCGCTTTCGCAGGAATTGTTCGCCCTTCCCACGCAGCCGTTCGCGCGCCCTGCCCTGACTCATGTACCCGGCGGCGCTTTGGAAGAGGAAGCTCTGGTCGATCAACTCGCGAGCAACCGCAGACGCGACCGCTCGGCCCAGCGCACTCTCAATGGGCCGCACCGCGATGAATTGCAGGTTGTGATGGATGGCAAGGCGATGCCCGCTGCCGAATGTTCAACCGGAGAGCAGAAGGCCATGCTCATCGCCATCACTCTCGCCCACGCTGGCCTCGCAGCGCGCGGGAGGCCAAGTTTGCTGTTGCTCGACGAGGTTGCCGCCCATCTCGACCCGGTACGGCGCGAGGCGCTGTTCGAAAGGTTGCGGACAAGCGGCACGCAGGTCTGGCTGACCGGCACCGAGCCGGGGCCGTTTGCGGGAATAATCTCCGAAGCCGCCAGTTGGCGCGTTGCTGATGGCGCGGTGGAGCGGTTTTAGCTTTCTTCTTCGGGCAGCGCCGCGATCACCGTATCGACTGTCACCGCGACCATTTCCTCCACGCCCTCGGCGGTTGGGTGAATGCGGTCGGGCAGCAGCAGATCAGGGTCTTGAGCCAGCGGTTCCATGAAAAACGGCACCAGCGAAGCATCATATTGCGCGGCCAGATCGGGATAGATTCCGTCGAACTCGGCCTGATATTCCACCCCATAATTGGGCGGAGCGCGCATTCCCATCAGCACCATCGGTATTTCGCGTTCGGCCAGAGCGTCCATGATGCCCGCCAGATTGGCGCGCGTCTGATCGGGCGTGATGCCGCGCAGCAGATCGTTTCCGCCCAGTTCCACAATGGCGAGGTCAGGTGTCTGCTCAAGATTATCGAGCACGAAGGAAATCCGCTGTAGGCCAGCCGCTGTTGTATCGCCCGAAACGCCCGCATCGATCACGCGCGCGTTGACGCCGCGCCTGCGCATCACCGCTTCCAGCCGTTCAGGATAGCCTTGCGGCTCTTCGAGATTGTAACCCGCCATCAGACTGTCGCCAAAGCCAAGCACAACCCGCTCCGGCCCCATGACCGGCAGCACCTCTTCAATCGGCGCTTCGGCTTCGCTGGTCGCCTCAGCGACAGGCGCGGCTGCTCCGCAGGCGGCTAGCACAAATACAGGTCCAATCGACAAAGCGCGCATCACGCCCTGCCACGGTCTTTGGTATGGCTTGTTCATGCCCCCTAGCTATGCCATCGCGCCCTTGTGACAAGCCCCAAAGATAGCTCGCCCGTTATTTCCGCACGCGACCTGCGCCTTACTCTGGGCGAAGGCGAAGCTGCGGTTGAAATCCTGCGCGGCATCAATCTCGACGTTGCGCAAGGCGAAACGCTCGCCCTGCTCGGCCCTTCGGGTAGCGGGAAAAGCTCGCTGATGGCGGTGCTGTCCGGGCTGGAGCGCGCCACGTCCGGCAAGCTCACCGTAGCGGGCGAGGATTTCACCGTGCTCGATGAAGATGCGCTGGCGATGGCGCGGCGGGGCCGGATCGGGATCGTTCTACAGGCCTTCCACCTGTTGCCGACCATGACCGCGATCGAAAACGTCGCCACGCCGCTCGAACTGGCCGGGATCCGGGGCGCATCGGACCGGGCTAGGCAAGAGCTGGAAGCAGTTGGCCTCGGCCATCGCCTGACACATTACCCGGCGCAGCTTTCAGGTGGAGAGCAACAGCGCGTCGCCATCGCCCGCGCCATCGCCTCACGTCCGCCGCTGATTTTCGCCGATGAACCGACCGGCAACCTCGACACGGCCACCGGTGCCAGCGTGGAAGATTCGCTGTTCGAACGCCGCGCCGAAACCGGCGCGACGCTGGTCATCATCACTCATGATCGCAAGCTGGCTGAACGCTGCGACCGCGTGGTCACGCTCGCCGACGGCATGATTGTGAGTGATACCAGTGCCTGAGGTCGAGATTTCTCCCTTCCCGCATGCGGGAGGGGCCGGGGGTGGGCATGGGTCTGCAAGACCCACCCCGCTGCGACTAGGCAGCAAGCTGCCAAGTCTCACTGCCCCTCCCGCAAGCGGGAGGCGAGCCCGATGAGCTGGAGCCGGGCCTGGACCATCGCCAAGCGCGATTTGTCGAGCGGATTTCGCGGGCTTCGCCTGCTGCTCGTGTGCCTGTTCCTCGGCGTGGGCGCATTGGCAGCCATCGGCTCGCTGACCTCGGCCATCCAGACTGAGCTTGATACGCAGGGACAGGCTCTGCTCGGCGGCGACTTCGAAATCGAGCTATGGCAACGCCCTCTCAGTGAGGAAGAAACCGCCTTCCTTGAGCAATATGGCACGCTGTCACCCGGCTATCGCTTGCAGGCCATGGCCAGCACCGAAGAGGCCGCAGTTCCCATCGAGCTGAAGGCGGT
>DFBR01000232.1:4869-19459 GCA_002367375.1 Erythrobacter sp. UBA3075
CATCGGCACGCGACAAGTGCGCGTGGCGGGGATTATCGCGGAAGAGCCGGACCGGCTGAGCGAAGGCTTTGCCCTCGGCCAGACAATCATCGTGCCAGTTGATTTTCCCGAAGCGGCAGGTCTGACAGCGCCGGGCGCGATGTTCGAAAGCAAGACGCGGCTCGCCTTCGACGGCACATACGATACAGACGCGCTGGAAGAGGCATTGGCAGAGGAATTCCCCGGCGTTCCCTTCGACACCCGCACCGCCGGACGCGCTTCACCTGGAGCGGATCGCTTTGTCAGCCGCATGGGCGAATTTCTGACGCTGGTGGGCCTTGCTGCGCTGGTGATCGCCGGGATTGGCATTGGCGGTGGCGTGAATTCCTATCTTGAAGCGCGGCGCAATTCGATTGCCACGCTGAAAATCCTTGGCGCCACTTCGCGCGATATCTCGCGCATCTATGCGCTGGAAGTCGGCGCGGCAGCATTGGTGGGATCGCTTGCCGGTTTGGTCGCCGGCGTGCTGGTGACACCGTTTTTGGCAGGCGCGCTGGGTTCGCTTTTGCCGGTGAGCACGAACCTGACCATCGACCTATGGGCGCTCCTGCGAGCGCTCGCCTTCGGGCTGCTGGTCGCACTGATATTCGCCGCGCCGCCGCTGGCCCGGGCCAAGACATTCCCGGCGATGGCGCTGATGCGCGCGCGCGTGTCTCCCCTCGCCCGGCAATGGCGAGGAGCGGCTGTGCCTGTGACGTTAGGGCTGGTGGGAATTGCCGTGCTAGCGATCGCCTTCTCGTCGCAGCCGCTGCTGTCGGCTGGATTTCTGGTGGGAGCGGCGGCAGTGCTCGCCTTCCTCGCTGTGCTAGGGCGGGCCATTCGCAGCGCTGCGGCCCATGCGCCGCGCGCAGCCAACCCGATTGTACGTGCAGCGGTAGCCAATCTGCATCGCCCGGGAGCCGCAACCGGATCGCTGGTCACAGCGCTCGGCTTCGGACTGTCTGCATTTGTGCTGCTGGCTGCCATTCAGTCGAGCCTTGATGGCAATATCCAACGCTCTGTGCCCGAACGCGCGCCCGACTATTTCGTGCTCGATATCCCGAAAGATGGGCTGGAAACCTTCTACGCCACCGTCGACGCCGTGTCCCAAGATGCCAGCGTGGATGCCGTGCCCACGATGCGCGGCTCGATCGTCTCCTACGGCCCGGAAGACGCGCCCATCGTGGTCGCCGAGCTGGAACAGCTTCCCGATGGCGCGTGGGGCCTCAGCGGCGAGCGCGGGCTGACCTATGCGGCCGAGCTGCCCGAAGGCAATGTCATTACCGAGGGCGAGTGGTGGGGTCCGGATTATGACGGCGAGCCGCTCGTCTCGGTCGATGTCGATCTTGCCACAGCGGCAAATATGGCCATTGGCGATGTCATCACCGTGTCCATCCTTGGCGTAGAACGCAGCGCGCGGATCGCCAATTTCCGGCGGGTCGATTGGGAGAGTCTCGGCTTCAACAATGTCTGGGTGTTTTCACCCAACACGCTGGAGGATACGCCGCACAATCTGGCTGCCACCATCGACCTTCCCGAAGGCACGGACACCGGCGGACTGCTGCGCAATCTGGTGCGCGCCTTCCCGTCCTCAAGTGTGATTGAGGTTGGCCCTATCCTGACGGAAGCGCGCGCGATTCTCGATCAGGTGTCGCTCGCCATTCTGGCTGCTGCATCGGTGGCAGTGCTGGCGGGGATCGCTGTGCTGCTGGGCGCTATTGCCGCAGCCCGCGCCGCACGCATTTACGACACGGTGATCCTGCGCGTGCTGGGCGCGAGCCGCGGACAGCTGTTGGCGCTGCAATTTGCAGAGTTCGCTCTGCTTGCCGCGCTGCTGGCGGGTGTTGCGCTCGCGCTGGGAACTGGCGTCGCGTGGCTGATCGTCACCAAGCTGTTCGAATTTGACTGGCTGCCCGACTGGACTGAGATTTTTGCTGTGCTGGGCGGCGGGCTGCTGCTGGTCTTCGCCTTTGCGCTGGGCGCATCGCTGCCCCTTCTGCGCGCACGGCCCGCCCAGACACTGCGATCACTGTAGAGCTCGCTCTAGCGAAACACACTCGCCTGTCCGGGGTCCTTGGGACTTGGCCCCACTTGTTGGGTCGCTCCTCTCCCGGCAGGCAGAGGAACACGACCAGCACCAGATAGCCCGGCAGGATCAGCACATTCCATTTTGAGCAAATTCCTATCGCGTCCGCGCCATACAAAAAGAGGGGCGCTGCCGCCCCTCTCCCCGCTGCCTACTCGGCATGTATTTGTATGCGATTATTCGAATACGCCTGCGTTGCTGTGTTCGCCGGGTTTACCCTTCACCACCAAAGTGCCAACGATCAGATCGTGCAGGCCCTGCTTCTTGTCGGTGAAGGCCACCATGATGAAACCGATCAACAAGATGAGCGCTGACAAAATCTTGGCAAAATAGCGGCCAACAGCCTTCAAGAAACTGATGCGATTGCCATTGATGTCTATCACCACAAGGCCAAGCATCTTCTTGCCGACGCTCGCCTGCCAGTTGGAGCTTTCCAGACCAGCAAAATACCCGACACCAATCGCAATGCTGATGAGCGAACCAAGCGGACTTGCGTTCTGTGTTCCTCCGGCAACCGCAGCATCGTTCAGCGTCGCACTGAAATTGGTCCCCATATCGATGCCCGTAATTGTTTGGATGAGATAAAACACAATGAACAGAAGAATGGCGTCAATAAAATAGGCTCCAACGCGGATCCAGAAACCTGCATATGTCATGATAATAGTCCCCTCTTTTCAACCAGAGAACAATGCGACCATAGTTTTGACGTTCTGGCAAGCCGCAAGCTGCTTTTCACACCAAGAAAAAGGGGGCCCGAAAGCCCCCTTTCCGTTTTGCTATTCGATGCGCCGCAAAACGCGGCGGCGCTTACCAGCGGAAGCGGCCGGTGATGCCGTAGGTGGCCGGATCGTTCGGATAACCCGATATGCTCAGCGGCTGAGCCACGCTGTCGAACACCGTGCCAAGGTAGCGGTCATCCAGAATGTTGCGGCCCCAGACTGACAGCGAGAACCCGCAGTCGCATTCGTAAGTCAGCGATGCAGTCATGTTGTTCAGGCGACCGGTGAACGGCAGACCCGCATCAATCGAAGGCTGGCCATCGGCGATCGTGCCGTCAGGGTTCTTCACAGCGAAGGCAGGAAGGCCTTCAGTCAGCTGATGTTCCGAAGACCACAGATAGTTGATGCGCGGGATCAGCGTTCCGTTGCCGAGATCGGCTTCGTACTGCGCACCCACAATCACCGTCCATTCAGGGATGCCCGATGGCGTGGTGCCAGAGATATCGCCCTGTGCCGAGAACAGGAATTCATCGAACACCGGATCAAGATAGGTCACGGCGGTGTTGATGGTCAGTCCGTCAACCGGGTAGAACAGGCCTTCATATTCGACACCGAAGGTCGACTGGCTACCCGCGTTCGCGAGCACGAAGCCAGAGCCGGTGAAGATGTTGGACTGGAAGCCCTCAATCTCTTGCTGGAAAACCGTGAGGTTGAGCGAGGCAATGTCGAAATCGGTCTTGATACCGAGTTCATACACCGTCGACTCTTCCGGTCCGGCAAAACGCGAACCATACGTCTGGTTCGGCTGTTCGAGGCCAGCAGCGATGATAGCAGCCTGATCGGCCAGCGTCGGGCGAGCATCGCGCGACAAATTGATCGAGCTTGCCTTGAAGCCCGTGGCGTAGCTGACGTAGACATTTACATCGGGCGTCACATCATAGGCGAGACGCGCGGTGTAGCTGAAATTGTCGTCATTCACGTTACCGTCTTCAACCTGGTTCGGCACGTTAATGAATGGCGGCAGGAATTGCAGCGAACGCAGCGGGTTGAGCGGGTTGGCAAGCGGATTGTTGACATTGGCAGCGGCAAAAGCCTGTGCGCCAGCAACAATCGTCGGGAAAGCCGCTGCACCGGCAGCGCCAGCGGGGCTGGTACCAGTCGCGAAAGCAGTCACTTCCGCCGCCGTTGCAAGACGGCCAAGGCCAAGCTGATCACCGACTGTCGTGGCGATCGCGCCCTCCGTCAGCACCTGACCACGGAACGGTGCAAGCTGCGGCGAGTCAAAGTCGATCGACGAGAAGACATCGGTCGATACCGCGTCTTGCGTAAAGCTCTTGCTGTCGTCGGTGTAATTACCACCCAGCGTGAGTACCAGACCATCGACGATTTCGAAGTCAAGCTGACCAAAGATCGAATAGGCTTCCGAATCCAGCGTGTAGGCTTCGGTGAAACCCTGCCCCTGCACGAAGAACTGACCGATGAAGTTTTGACCGTAACTGGCGCTGAAGACCTGTTCCAGCGAACCGACGGAGAAAGCTCCACCCGATGCACCCTGGATCAGGATGTCAGCATAATTGCGGAAGTCTGCGCCGTAGATCAGCTGGTTCGACTGATCGACATCTTCGTTGATGTAGAAGGCGCCCAGCAGCAGGTCGATGCGGTCACCAATTGTACCAGCAACGCGGAATTCCTGCGTGAAGGTATCGATCCGCAGATCCTGCGAGTTGGGGAAAATCAGATCGGCGCTGGAGAAATCCGAATCCTGCACAGTCACAGCTTCAGTCGTGCGTGTCGACGTGATCGAAGTGAAGGTGAAGTCACCAAATTCATAGTCAAGCTGCGCTGACAGGCCGTGGTTCGTGATGTCGTTGACAGAGTCGAAATTGTTGAAGACCACATCAGCAAACAGATTGTTGGGATCGGTGACCTGGCCACCAACACCCATAATCGCAGCCGCTGCCGGGCCGCTCTGCACATTGATCACGCCGCAGCAAATTTCGTCGATGCGGTCGTAATCGGCGATGATGCGCAGGCTGAGATTGGTGCCATTGTCGATCAAGAGCTGACCGCGGGCAAACCAGCGGTCGCGATTGTTGGCTTCGCTGCCGGTGTTCAGATCTTCAAAGAAACCTTCGCGCGAGCTGATGCCAGCGCCCAGGCTGACCGCGACATTGTCGGACAGCGGGCCGGTTGCGTAAGCGCGCGCGACCAAGGCATCGTAATTGCCATAGGTCAGCTCTGCCGAGCCGCCGAAATCGAATTGCGGCTCTTCGGTTACGACCGAGATCACACCAGCAGAGGCGTTCTTGCCGAACAGGGTTGATTGCGGACCGCGCAGAACTTCGATGCGCTGCACATTGGGCAGATCGCTGATGGATGAAGCGGTACGGCTGCGGTAAACGCCGTCGATGAACACGCCGACCGAGGGCTCGATACCGGCATTGTTCGCGCCGTTACCAAAGCCTCGGATGAAGAAGCCAGTGTTGGCGCTGGACTGGCGCTGACCCACGGTGAGTGACGGCACAACCGTTTGCAGGTCGCGGATGTCACGGATGTTGTCTCGTTCGAGCGTTTCGGCACTGGTCACAGACACGGCGACCGGGATTTCCTGCAATGTCGCTTCGCGCTTGGTCGCGGTCACAATGATAGTATTGCCCTGCGCCTCATCTTCCTGCGAAGACGTATCATCTTGCGCGTATGCCACGGCAGGAACCGAAAGCGCGGCGGCAGCAACGCCGCTCAGCAAAAGGCGCGAAATACCGGCGGTGCCGGCGTGAACATTCTTCATCGAAATCTCCATCTCTCCCTCGAACCCATCACGACGCCGCCGTAGTTCGGCGTTCGTCGTTGGGTGCGTAGCGACCTAGTATCAGGTGCAATCTCATTAGTCGCGCCAGTGACGGTGCACAATCGGCGTGATTGCCTCATGCAAGCAATGTGATACCACCTGTAACAACATCGCAACAGGTAGACACTTCTCCTATACGTAAAACCGAGTCCTTGAAACCGCGTCGTGGATGACCTTGCAGGCAGCGCCAATAAGGGCTAGACGCGCGCCAATTCGCAGGTGCAGCATAATTGCCCTGCACAATAACCGCCACGCCCCATACAGGCTTCGGCCACAGTCCAGGAATACACCAGCATGTCCGCGCCCCTTCGCAACGTGGCGATTATCGCTCACGTTGATCATGGCAAGACCACTCTTGTCGACCAGCTCTTCCGCCAATCCGGCACGTTCCGCGAAAACCAGCGCGTGGAAGAACGCGCAATGGATTCCAACGAGCTGGAACAGGAACGCGGGATCACCATCCTGGCCAAGCCGACCAGCGTGGAATGGCAGCCCGAAGGCGGCCAGCATTCCTACCGCATCAATATCGTCGACACACCTGGTCACGCCGATTTCGGTGCCGAGGTGGAGCGTATCCTGAGCATGGTCGATGGCGTCATCCTGTTGGTGGACGCCGCTGAAGGCCCGATGCCGCAGACCAAATTCGTGACCGGCAAGGCGCTCGGCCTCGGTCTCAAGCCTATCGTCGTCGTGAACAAGATCGACCGCCATGATGCCCGCGCTGCCGAAGTGCTGGACGAAGTGTTCGACCTGTTCGTCAATCTTGATGCGAATGACGAACAGCTCGATTTCCCCGTCCTCTACGCCTCGGGTCGCTCAGGCTATGCCAGCGAAGACATGGAAGCGCGCGAGGGCGATCTGATCCCGCTGTTCGAGCTGATCGTCAGCCATGTCCCTGCCCCTGATCTCGATGCCGATGGCGAGTTCGCCATGCTCGCCACTTTGCTCGACCGCGACGCCTTCCTGGGCCGCATCCTGACCGGCCGCATCGAAAGCGGGCGACTGGAAACCGGCATGCCGATCCACGCGCTGGACGTGCATGGTAACAAGGTCGAAGTAGGCCGCGCCACCAAGGTGTTTGCCTACAACGGCCTCGAGCGCGAACCCGTGCTGCACGCCAAGGCGGGCGACATTGTCGCTATTGCAGGCCTGACCGAGGCGACCGTGTCCAACACGCTGTGCGCCCCGCACGTCACCACGCCGATCCACGCCCAGCCGATCGATCCGCCCACTCTCTCGATGACCTTCTCGGTCAATGACAGCCCCTATGCGGGCCGCGAAGGCGACAAGGTGCAAAGCCGCGTCATCCGTGACCGGCTGGAGCGCGAAGCCGAAGGCAATGTCGCCATCCGCATCACCGAAGCTGCCGGCAAGGACGCTTTCGAAGTGGCAGGCCGCGGCGAATTGCAGCTTGGCGTGGTCATCGAAACTCTGCGCCGCGAAGGCTTTGAGCTCTCCATCAGCCGGCCCCGCGTGCTGTATAAGGAAGAAAACGGCCAGCGGATGGAGCCGTATGAAACCGTCGTGGTCGATGTGGACGAGGAATATTCGGGCACCGTTGTTGAGAAAATGGCGACCCGCAAGGCCGAAATGACCGACATGCGCCCGAGCGGCGGCGGCAAGACGCGCCTGACTTTCATCGCGCCCAGCCGCGGGTTGATTGGCTATCACGGCGAATTCCTGTCCGACACGCGCGGCACCGGCATCATGAACCGCCTGTTCGACAGCTATGGCCCATATAAGGGTCCGATTGCCGGCCGCCAGAACGGCGTGCTGATCAGCATGGAACAGGGCGAGGCGCAGGCCTATGCGCTCAACATGCTGGAAGACCGCGGCGTGCTGTTCATCGGCCCGGGCGAGAAACTGTATCAGGGCATGATCATCGGCGAGAACGCCAAGCCGGACGATCTGGAAGTGAACCCGCTCAAATCCAAGCAGCTCACCAACTTCCGCGCCAGCGGCAAGGACGAAGGCATCCGCCTGACCCCGCCGCGCAAGATGACGCTGGAACAGGCAATCGCCTATGTTGGCGACGACGAAATCGTGGAAGTGACCCCCAAGAGCATCCGCCTACGCAAACGCCACCTCGACCCGCATGAGCGCAAACGCGCCAAGCGCAAGATCGAGGACTGATCGCTGGTCTCCCCCCTCCTGCTTGCGGGAGGGGGGCTAATTTCACCGGTCAGTCGCCCAGATACACTCCTGCGCTCAATATTCACGTGCAACCAGCGAGCTCACCTATTCGCAAATGCTCCATCAGCGAGCGGAGCCGGTGAACGACTCACCGCCTGCCTTTCGTCCCCCCTCGCCATCCGTGCGACACTCGCCTAAAGGCTCTTGCGATGGAGACGACCGACCTTCGCGTTGCGCTATTCAGCGGCAATTATAATTACGTCCGCGATGGCGCGAACCAGGCGCTCAACCGCCTGGTCGAATATTTGCTGCGGCAGGGCGCGCAGGTGCGTGTCTATTCGCCCAAGGTCGATGAACCTGCTTTTGAGTGCGCTGGAGACCTTGTCGGCGTCCCCAATGTGCCGATCCCCGGACGCGGTGAGTATCGTGTGCCGATGGGCTTCAATGCGGATGTGAAGGCCGACCTTGCGAAGTTCGCGCCCAATATCGTCCACGTCTCATCACCCGATTTCACCGGCCATGCTGCCACCCGCTGGGCGCGCGAGCGGGCGTTGCCGATACTTGCAAGTGTCCACACCCGGTTCGAGACCTATCCACGCTATTACAACATGGCATTTCTGGAACCGGTCGCAGTGGCGATCCTGCGGCGGTTCTACAATCGCTGCGATGCTCTGGTCGCTCCGTCCGAAAGCATGGCAGAGGTCCTGCGCGAACAGGGCATGGGTGATGATATCGCAATCTGGGCGCGCGGCGTGGATCGCGACATTTTCCATTCCGGCCAGCGCGACATGGAATGGCGCCGCAGCCACGGCATTGGCGACGACGAGGTCGCGGTCGGGTTCCTCGGACGGCTGGTTCTGGAAAAGGGGTTGGATGTCTTCGCCGAGACAGTGGAGCTGCTTCGCTCACGCGGCGTTGCGCACAAAGTATTGGTGATTGGCGAAGGCCCAGCCAAGGCCTTCTTCGCAGAACATTGCCCCGAAGCGGTGTTCGTTGGTTTCCAGAAGGGCGCAGACCTTGGCCGTGCGGTGGCGAGCATGGACATGCTGCTCAATCCGTCAATCACAGAGACATTCGGGAATGTGACGCTGGAGGCCATGGCCTGCGGGATTCCGGTGGTCGCTGCCCGCGCAACCGGCTCAACCAGCCTGGTGCGTGACGGGGAGACCGGTCGGCTGGTTACTCCCGGTGATGCGGCGGCTTTCGCAGATGTGGTGGAAACCTACATCAATGATAATGCGCTACGCGAGGCACATGGCCGCGCGGGCGAAGCGCGCAGCCGCGAATACGCGTGGGATGCGATCAATTCGGCTGTTGCCGATGCTTATTTGCGGTTGGTCAGCGAACGCGGCGGTGCAAAGTCGGCAGCGTCAACGTAAAACGCCAGCCGAAGTCTGCTTTTTGGCGTAAAACGCGAGCGCCAAGGTAACAATCACGATTGCAGCGCTAAAAAAGATCGCGAATGGCGAACTCAGCTCGTCAGGCATATCAGAGGTCACCGAATAGGCGGTAGTTCCCGCAATGCCGATAATCGACGCGATAAAAGCGTGAAACGCAAAACGGCTGCGCAAAAGCAACAGCAGCGAACCGCCCACCGCGCCCCATACGCCGAGCGCCCAGAACATATCGGCCCAAGCCGGGAAACCGCCGAAGTAGTCGAGCACCATTTCAAGCGGCACCTCGGCATTATCCGCGGCCATTTGCAGGTAATCCATGTTGCGCGACTGCGTCATCACATAGTCATACGCCCCGCCCGCATTCCAAAGCAGCGACAATGCACCAATGACCCACAGGTGCCACGGCGTGGCTGTCCGTTCTGTACCTTCCATGATCCTCTCCCTCGAAGTTCTTCCGGGGGAGAGGTATCACTTCTATTGGCATGCGCCAAATTGCTGGCGCTAGAGACGCTCGATACGTCGCGCCAGCTCGTCAATCAGATCGATGACTTTTTCCTTTTCGACCGAATTGATCCCATTGTTCGATGCGCGATTTGTGATCACGGTCGCCAGATTGCCGAGCGAGCGGAACAATTCGGTGGATCCGGTTGGGCGTGCCCGTTTTGCCTTGCGGCCCAGGCGCTCCCATAGTTCTGCAAGCTCGTCCGCACGCTCTTCCAGTTCGGCAAGTCCCGCGTCGGTCGCCTGATACAGCTTGCGCGCGTCCTCACTCTCATGTGTGGCGATCACGGCTTCATCGTTGAGCATTTGCAGGGTCGGATAGATGATGCCGGGGCTGGGCGAATAAACGCCATCGGTCATCTCTTCGAGCGCCTTGATCAACTCATATCCGTGGCGCGGTTCCTCTGCCAGCATGGCCAGCAATACCAGTCGCAATTCGCCCGGCCTGAACATCCGCTCGCGCTTGCGGCCGGGGCCACCATGCGCGCGCCGGCCACCGCGACGTCCGCCGCGCTTGCCGCCCTGGCCAAACAGACCGCCGGGGCCAAACAGGCCTTGCACACCAAACGGGCCACCTGCGCCAAACGGGCCGCTGTTGCCGAAAGGGCCGTCAGGGCCAAAGACGCCATCAGCACCAAACAGCTTTTCACCGTCAAATTCGCGGCGATAAGCCCTGCGCCTGCGACGCGGGCCGCTGCCGAATTCGACTTCTATTTCAATATCGTCATGAGCATCGTCATTGTCGTGATCGGTCGCTTCGCCGTCATCGACAATTTCAATATCTTCAGGTTCGATCACTTCCTCTTTCGCTCTTGCGGTGCGGCGCGTGGTAGCTTTGCGCTTGGGCGCGGCTTTGCGCGGTTTACGCTTCCTCGCGCCCTCTTCAGTCTTCTTCGCCATGATAAACTCCGTTCCTGTCCCGCTCTTAAGATATATCTTAGAGCTATCTTAACAAGAGGTGCGCGCGAATTTATTCAGGGCAAAATCAGCTATGCCCGCTACACCTCGCCTACGCCTCTGCGCTAAGGCTGAGCGTGATGGCTGATCTTTTTGCCGACGATGCCCCGCAATCGCCCTCGCAGGAGGAGCCAGCCGCCGATGCGCCACTGGCCGACCGGCTGCGCCCGCGCGGATTGGATGAGATTATCGGACAGGAGCACCTGACCGGCCCCGAAGGTGCCATTGGTCGAATGGTCGCAGCGGGTCGCTTGTCCAGCACGATCCTGTGGGGTCCACCCGGCACCGGCAAGACCAGCATTGCCCGGCTGCTCGCCGATGCAGTGGGGATGCGATACGAGGCTGTCAGCGCGGTCTTCTCCGGCGTAGCTGACCTCAAGAAGGCATTTGCCGCTGCGGAAACTGCGAAAAAGGCGGGCCAGCGCACATTGCTATTCGTGGACGAAATCCACCGCTTCAACCGCGCCCAGCAAGATGGCTTCCTTCCTTTCGTGGAACGCGGGGTGGTGACGCTGGTGGGCGCAACAACGGAAAACCCCAGCTTCGAACTCAACGCAGCATTGCTCAGCCGCGCACAAGTACTCATCCTGCACCGGCTTGATGCGGAAGCCTTGGGCAAATTGCTGGCCCGCGCAGAGGAGCTGGAAGGCCCACTCCCCCTCACCCCCGCAGCGCGCGACGCGCTGATCGCCAGCGCCGATGGCGACGGGCGCTTCCTGCTCAATCAGGCTGAAACGCTGTACAATGCGAAGATCGACGCACCGCTCGATCCCGCTTCGCTCGGGCAATTCCTGCAACGGCGCGTCGCGGTGTATGACAAGGACCGCGAAGGGCATTACAACCTTATCTCCGCGCTCCACAAAGCCGTGCGCGGGTCCGATCCGCAGGCGGCGCTGTATTATCTCGCGCGGATGATGGTGGCAGGGGAAGAGCCGCTGTTCCTCGCGCGGCGGCTGGTGCGCATGGCGGTGGAGGATATCGGCATGGCCGATCCCGCCGCGCTCACCCAGTGCATGGCAGCGAAGGAGGCGTATCAATTCCTCGGCAGCCCCGAAGGCGAGCTGGCGCTGGTGCAGGCGTGCATCTACCTCGCCACCGCGCCCAAATCGAATGCCGTCTACAAGGCACAAAAGGCAGCCTTCCGCAGCGCCAAGGAAACGGGCAGCCTGATGCCGCCGATGAATATCGTGAATGCTCCAACAAAGCTGATGAAGGATGCCGGATACGGCGCGGGCTACAGCTACGATCACGATGCTGATGAAGGCTTTTCGGGCGACGATTACTGGCCGGAGGAAATGGAGCCGCAGGAATTCTACCAACCCGTTCAGCGCGGGTTCGAGCGCAAGATACAAGAACGGCTCGACTATTGGGCGAAATTACGGGGGGAAAGATCGTGAGGGTTTCAATCGCATTGGTCAGCATGATGGCCTTGGCGGCTTGCCAGATGGAGCGACCTGCTGCGTCGCTTTCGCAAGCCGCGATCAGCCCGCCCGATCTTGCCAACTGCCAATCCATCCCGGTTGAGCCGATGGATTCGGAAGAATTCGGTCCGCCCGAGGCGACTCCCGTACCAGAAGGCTTTGACCACGTCGTCGCGACCGACCTGTCTTACATTGCTGTGTCGACACTGTCCGGAGGCACAGTCTGCGCCGACAATACATGGACCGGCGAAATTACCGCAATGGAATGGTTTGCGGGCGAGCGTCTGATCGGATGGCAGTGGTGGGGGTATGAAGCCTTTGGCTACAAAATCGCCGATCGCAATCGGGCAGGCTCGATCATGGATGTGGGCGCGCGCCCACATTTCTCTCCCAGCGGCAACCGCATGGCCAGCCTTCAAATATCCGATGCGGGATGGGGCGATATGGAGGGGTTTGCCGTGTGGCAGGTCACCCCTGATGGCCTCGAACCACTCAGCAGACAGGTGGCTGACGAGCACGGCGTTGCGCCGCAGGTCATCACTGACAACTTCGGCACCTGGGCCTTTGTTGGCTGGCGCGGAGAGGATTGCTTGCAGATGTCGGCCGATCCTTATGAAACCTTTCCCGCCGATCCGCGCGGAACCGCCCGGCGCATATACTTCGCGCATCAGGCCAATAATTGGCAGATCGCGGAAGGGCGCTGCTCCTGAACAGCCTTCGCGAATTTGAATGGTTTGTCGCAGTGGACTGGTCCGGTGCCCAAGGCGCGCGGCACAAGGCGATCACAGTGGCCATTGCCCATGCCGATGGCGGCGCGCCCGTGCTTGTCGAGCGACAGCGCGGTTGGGCGCGTAGCGAAATTCTGGCGGTGCTGCGCGAAGATTTGCCGGACAATGCGCTGGTCGGGTTAGACCTTGGCATCGCCCTGCCCTTCAACGATGCCAGTGCGTATTTCCCCGGCTGGGACCGAAGCCCCACCGATGCGAAGGCGCTGTGGGCGATGATCGACGCGGTGTGCGAAGGCGATGAGCATTTGTCCGCCTCCAGCTTCGTCGATCATCCCGTCGCCAGTGCCTATTTCCGCCGCCATGGTGGGCGAGAAGGCGAGCTATTTGCCCTTCACGGACAATCTGGCGGGCGTGGCCGTTTCCGCGTGACCGAGCGGGCGCAGGAAGCCGTGGGTTGCAAACCCTATTCCAACTTCAATCTGGTCGGTGCGGCGCAGGTAGGCAAATCCAGCCTGACGGGAATGCGCGTGCTCCATGCTCTGGACGGCGCCCTGCCCGTCTGGCCGATTGACCCACTGCCGCATGACGGATCAGTCGTGGTTGAAATCTACACGGCGCTCGCGGCCATTGCAGCAGGGCGCAGCGCGTCCAAAAGCAAGATCCGCAGCTTTGAGGAATTAAACACCGCGCTCGCCAATCTGGGCAGTGCGCCGGTCGGCGGCAGCGGCGCGATAGACGACCATGCTTCCGATGCACTGATAACAGCCGCATGGCTGCGGCAGGCGGCGGGAAATGTTGCGCTTTGGGCACCTGAAGGCATGACGCGGCAAATTGCGCAAACAGAGGGCTGGACCTTCGGCGTTCCTTAAGGCAAAGGGCCGCGCGTAGCGTGTTGTAAGACGCGCAGTGCAACCAAGCACCGTTCGATAAGAACAGGGCCGGCTTAGCTCAGTTGGTAGAGCAGTTGATTTGTAATCATCAGGCCGCGGGTTCGACTCCTGCAGCCGGCACCAGTTTTCACTAGACAAAACCGTCCGGGGGATGGTTTTGCGTGAAAACTCCCGAGCGATAGCCAAGGGGCAACGCCAGACCAAGGCGCCTCGCCAAAATGGTTCAGTCCGTTTTGGTCGGTTAACTCAGGAAAAGTGCGGCTTGGGCGAGCTGTTCCACAGCGTCATCGGCGCTCACCTGATCGCCATAATCGCTCGCAGTCCAGTCCTTGGCCAATTGCGCGCGGTCGCGGGTTCCGTCGCATAGTGACAGGAAATGCCTTGGACCTTCCTGCATGGTGACGACTTTCAAATCGAGCGAGAACAGGATCGGCATTCCCATTGCCACCTGCGCACGCACCAGCGGACTAGCTTCCGGGTAATCGCCCGGCTGCGTAGTGCCGGGATAAGGTAGCGCGTGCAGCGTCACGACAGAGTTGCGATACAATTCCAACAGCGCCTCGCATTGGTCTTGTGATCCCGCAAACTGCGCCAGCGGCAAGCGAGTAGGCCATGCCTTGCCCAGCGCATGCAAGAAGTCCGCAATAGGCGCGTCATCGATGGAGAACGGACCTTCGGCATGGTCGAATTCGGAATCGCTCGTCCGTTCAACCTTGGCGCTGGCGTAAAGTCCATCAAACGCCGAGAAATCCGCGATCCTTGCCGGATTGCGGCCTGGACGGACGAACAGGCTCTGGTGGAAAAAGGCCACCGCTTCGTAATCGCTCGCCTGCGCGGCGGCGACGACGGCGGCATCGTCCATCGCTTCGCCCGGCAGGCCGTCGGTAATCAT
>DFBR01000232.1:19528-22305 GCA_002367375.1 Erythrobacter sp. UBA3075
CGACAATTCATCATGATAGAGCGAGCCGTCATTCTTCGCCGCCATCGGTGCAGCGACTTTGCGCAGTGCCTGCTGCACCATGCGTTCGCCCTCCCGGTCGGCGGAATAGGCGCGCAGCACTTCGCGCGCCTTCGCGATCCGCTCCGCGCCTTCCAATCCGTCGACTTCACGGCGCACCATGTCGCGCACGGCCATACGCAGGAAGCCGCCCGGCTGCGCGTTGTAGCTGACGAAAGCGATTCCATCGGGCGAGAGCACGCGGTCAATCAACCGCCAGGTCGCCTCGCGCACAGCTTCCGGTACCCAGGCATAGAGGCCATGAGCGATGACGTAATCATATGAGCCCTCGGCCTTCTCGGCCCAGTCGAGAAGATCACCGACGACCACATCGACATTGGTGAGGCCAGCCTCGGCCACCAGCGCCTGCCCGCGCGAAATCGCGGCCTGCGAGAGATCGAAGCTGGTGAAATGTGCATCAGGCAGCCCAGCTGCCATCGCGGCGAGGTTAAGCCCGTCACCACCAGCGATCTCCAGCACCCGCGCGGTGCGCGGATCGGGGGCGGACAGACCGTGCAGGCGAGCGATGGCAGCAAGATGCACGGGATGCGTGCCGGGATAGGTTGCCGCCGGATATTCGACCGCGTCGTAGCTGAACTGATCGTCCATCGGCTTCCCCCTCTTGCCAAATTTGTAAAGTCTGTCCGCTAGCGGCCCACCGCGACATAGGTGAAGCCATGGTCCTCAACATCGCGGCGCGAATAGAGATTACGCAGATCGACCAGAAGCGGCGCTTTGAGAAGATCTTTCACGCGTTCCAGATCGAGCGCGCGAAACGCATCCCATTCGGTCACGATGACTGCCGCATCCGCCCCATCGAGCGCGTCATAGGCTCCCTCGCAATAGGTCACATTATTCAGCACTTTGGCAGCCTGTTCCATGCCTTCGGGATCGTAGGCCTTCACCCTGATGCCAGCATCCTGCAACGCCTGCACAACACTGATCGCAGGGCTGTCGCGCATGTCATCGGTGTTGGCCTTGAAAGTCAGGCCCAGCACAGCAACCGTCTTGCCGTGCTGTTCGCCGCCGCCCATCGCCTGGACCACCTTGCGGCCCATCGAGCGTTTGCGCTGGTCATTGCTGGCCACCACGCTTTCGACGATACGCAGCGGTGCTTCATAGTCCTGACCTGTCTTGAGCAGCGCCAGCGTATCCTTCGGAAAACAAGATCCACCATAACCCGGCCCCGGCATCAGGAAGCGATTGCCGATGCGGCTGTCCAGCCCGATCCCCTTGGCCACATCGCGCACGTCGGTGCCAACTTTCTCACACAAATCAGCGATCTCATTGATGAAGCTGATCTTGGTTGCGAGGAAGGCGTTGGCGGCATATTTGGTCAGTTCCGCACCGCGCCGGCTCATCGACACAAGCGGGCTTTCGTTGCGGGTGAGCGGGCGGTAGATTTCTTCCAGAACGCGCATCGCATGATCGTCATTCACGCCGATGACCACTCGGTCGGGGCGCTTGAAATCGTCAATCGCGGCACCTTCGCGTAAGAATTCAGGGTTGGAGGCTACGGAAAACTCCAGCTCGGGCGCTTCTTCGCGGATGATGCGCTCCACCTCATCGCCTGTCCCCACTGGCACGGTGGATTTATCGACCACCACCACGCCTGCAGGAAGAAGCGGCGCCATTTCCTGCGCAGCAGCATAGACGTAGGACAAATCCGCATGACCATCGCCGCGCCGCGAAGGCGTGCCGACCGCGATGAACACCGCATCGGCATTGGGCAGCGCCTGCGCCAGATCGAGCGTGAAGGATAAGCGTCCAGCCTCGACATTCTTGGCCACCAGCTCGTCCAGACCCGGCTCGAAGATCGGAATTTCGCCGCTGAGCAGCGCGTCGATCTTCGACTGGTCCTTGTCCACGCAGATCACTTCATGGCCGAAATCGGCAAAGCAGGCGCCCGAAACGAGGCCGACATAGCCGGTACCGATCATTACGATATGCATGGATGTTTCCTTTGCACGAGGGGAGAATAGGCAGGCCGTACTGCCGGAAAACTAATCAAGTGCTCCTAGTCGAAGCGGTTCGTCGCAGGCAAGTCTCAGCCGCGCGATCAGCCCCTACCACGATAGGGCGCAACCCCCTGATCGGGCAGCCACAGGCCTTCGGGCGGCGCCCCGCTTTGCCAGAACACGTCGATTGGAATGCCGCCGCGCGGATACCAATATCCGCCGATACGCAGCCATTTGGGTTGCATTTCGGCAGCCAGCCGCTGGCCAATGCCCACCGTCACATCCTCGTGAAAGCCATTGTGGTTGCGAAAAGCGCCAAGAAACAGCTTGAGGCTTTTGGATTCGACGATGGTTTCGCCGGGCGCATAGTCGATCACCAGATGCGCGAAATCGGGCGCGCCGGTCACCGGGCACAGGCTGGTGAATTCGGGAGCGGCAAAGCGCACCAGATATAGCGCGCCGGGGCGCGGATTGGGGACGTAATCCAGCCTCGCCTCTTCGGGAGAGGTTGGCAGAGGTGTTTGCTGGCCAAGAAACTGCGGCTGGCCTGAAGTATCACTATCGCTCATGGCGAGCACAGATGGCGCGAAGCATGGCGCAGCACAAGGGGGCGCGGGCACGGATGTGATGCAAATGCTATGCAGAGCGCCGATTGCGGCGTATCGCGTTAACCATGGATGCGGGGGACGATCACACAGAAGAGGAAGCTCTGGTCGCGGCCGATGCGCCAGCGCTGGCGATTGATCTTTTGCCGACACGGCT
>DFBR01000031.1:0-5080 GCA_002367375.1 Erythrobacter sp. UBA3075
GCTTTGAGCATTGCGTCATAACCGGAATCCTCCAGCACCGCGCGCAGCAGGTCTGACGGGGTGACCGCCTGCGCCATTTCGCGCCATTGCACGAACAATCGCATCAGCTCTGCTGTGGTGTTCCGCGCACGGGCAGGCAGTTCGTCAGTATCGGCCAGTTCCAGCGCGGCGGCGGCCAGCGGGAGGCCCTGACGGCGCGCGTGCTGGTACATTTTTTCCAGCGTCTTTGCACCAAGTCCGCGTTTGGGTTGGTTATAGATGCGCTCGAACGCGAGGTCATCGGCGGGCTGGGCGATGACGCGCAGATAGGCCATCGCATCGCGGATTTCGGAGCGCTCATAAAAACGGAAACCGCCGACGATGCGGTAGGAGAGGCCGATCTGGATGAAGCGATCTTCAAACTCGCGTGTCTGGTACTGGGCGCGCACCAGGATGGCGACCTGTTCCAGCGGCGCGCCTTCGCTTTCGAGTCGTTCAATCTCTTCGCCCACACGGCGCGCTTCTTCGGGAGCGTCCCACACGCCGATAACGCGCACTTTGTCGCCCGGTGGCAAATCGGTCCAAAGCGTCTTGCCGAGCCGTTGGCTGTTCGCCTGGATAAGCCCGCTGGCGGCGGCGAGGATTTGCGGAGTCGAGCGATAATTCTGTTCCAGCTTGACCACTTTCGCGCCGGGAAAATCCTTTTCAAACCGCAGGATATTGGCAACTTCTGCGCCGCGCCATGAATAGATCGACTGGTCATCATCGCCCACCACGCAGATGTTCTTGCGGTTCTGGGCAATCAGCCGCAGCCACAGATATTGGACCGCATTGGTGTCCTGATATTCATCCACCAGCACATATTTGAAGCGCTGCTGATATTGTTCCAGCACATCACGATGCTTGCGGAAGATGTTGAGTATGTGGAGCAGAAGGTCGCCAAAATCGCAGGCATTCAGGCTGATCAGCCGCGCCTGATAAAGGGCATACATCTCCTGCCCCTTGCCATTGGCGTAGCTTTCCTTGTCGACCGCCGTCAGATCATTCGGGTTGAGCCCGCGGTTCTTCCAGCTGTCGATCAGCCCGGCAAGCTGGCGCGGGGGCCAGCGCTTTTCGTCAATCTCACTTTCGCGGATGAGCGTTTTGAGCAGGCGCAACTGATCGTCGGTATCGATGATCGTGTAATTGCTTTTGAGGTTCACCAGTTCCGCATGGCGGCGCAGCATCTTCGCGCCGATAGAGTGGAATGTGCCGAGCCACGGCATCCCTTCCAGCGCGCCGCCGGTCAGATTGCCCACACGTTCGCGCATTTCACGTGCGGCCTTGTTGGTGAAGGTAACGCACAGGATCTCGCTCGGCCAAGCGCGCCGTTCGCGTACGATATGGGCGAGGCGATGGGTGAGGGCGGCGGTCTTGCCCGTTCCCGCACCCGCCAGCATCAGCACTGGCCCCTCTGTTGTCATCACCGCGTCGCGCTGCGGCTGGTTCAGCCTGGCGAGCCATTCGGGCACGTCTTGCGGCGTGTTTTCGTCAGCGGGAGCGGGAAGGTCGGTCACCCGTGAACAACTAGGGAACGCATGCACGCCGCGCAAGGGCGGCCAAAAGCTTATGCAGGATGGCGGAGCAGCACGAGCTTGGCCGCGCCGACCTTGCGTTCACTTTCCACTTCGAGCGCGCGGACCTTGGCATCTTCCTTGGCCCCAATTTCCAGCGCGACCCATGTCGCTTCACCGATCCAGCCGAGCCGGACCAATCGGTCAATCGCCACCGCGCCCGCGCCAGTGCCATAGGGCGGATCGAGCAAAATAAGGTCGCGCGGGGCCTTTGCCGGGGGGAGTGACATAACCGAACCGGCGATCACTTCGCAGCGTTGCTGGGCGCGGAAGGCCGCAATGTTGTCGCGCAGACATCGGACAGCAGCGGCGTCCTGCTCCACGAACAGGCAATTGGCTGCCCCGCGAGAGAGCGCCTCCAGACCCAGCGCGCCGGAACCTGCGAAAAGGTCGGCAACGCTCAATCCTTCAAAGCTGCCGAGGCGGCTGGCGAGCATGGAAAACAGCGTCTCGCGCGTGCGGTCTGCAGTGGGGCGCGTTGCGTCCCCGGCGGGGGCCTTGAGTTGGCGGCGTTTCCATTCGCCCGCGATTATTCTCATTTGCGCTTCGCCGGTTTGAGCGAGGAGCGGAAGCGTTCGATATCTTCCTTGCGGATTTCCACCGCAGCGCCGCGAGGCAAGTCCGCCAGGAAGAAGGGACCATAGGCGATGCGCAGCAGGCGACTCACCTCCAGCCCGAGATATTCGAGCACTCGGCGCACTTCGCGGTTCTTACCCTCGGTCAGCGTCAGTTCGATCCACTGGTTGCGGCCCGTGCGGCGCTCCAGATTGGCGTCGATCGGGCCGTATCGCATGCCCTCGATCTCGATCCCGTCCATCAGCCCTTCGAGCTGCTCCTGCGTCACTTCGCCAAAGGTGCGTGCGCGATAGGTGCGCGGGATTTCGGAGGAGGGCAATTCCATCAGCCGTTTGAATTCGCCATCATTGGTCAGCAGCAGCAGGCCTTCGGTGTTCAAGTCGAGCCGCCCCACGGGCATCACGCGCGGCGTATCCTTGGGCAGGGCATTGCGCAGCGCATCGTAAATCGTCGGGCGACCAGAGAAATCGCGCTCCGCCGTCAGCAGGCCGGTGGGCTTGTGAAAAGCGAACAACCGCGTGCGTTCGGGCTTGCCGACCAGCTTGCCATCGACGCTCACGCCCTTGAGGCTGGTCAGGAAGGTGGCAGGCGTGGTCACGAAGTCATCGCCGATCTTCACGCGGCGGTCTTCGATCATGCGCTCCACCTCGCGGCGGCTGGCGACACCGGCGCGGGCAAGCAATTTGGCGATACGGTCGCCTTCGGGGCGGTCACCGGAGGGAGGGGGTTTGTTCGGCATAGGCGCGCCTTAGGCGGTGATTGACCGTTCATCCAGCCTTCCATTGCGATGGTTTACCGCTAGACCCGTATTGAACACCTATGCCGGAGTGATTGCATGGCCGAAGCTGCTGCCGAAGCACCCAAGAAAAAGCCCGGCTGGGGCACGCTGCTGCGCTCGCTGCGTAATCCCAAAAGCGGCTATATGGCGCTGTTCGGCTTTGCCAGCGGACTTCCTTTCGCGCTGTTCCTGGGCACGCTCTATGCGTGGCTGAGTGAGGCTGAAGTGCAGCTGGAGACGATGGGCGTCTTCTCGCTGATTGGCCTTGCCTACGCCTTCCAATTCCTGTGGTCACCGCTGATCGACAAGGTGCGCATCCCCGGCTTCGCCAAGCTGGGGCGGCGCAAGCAGTGGATAGTCCCGGCGCAAATCCTGCTTGGTGTGATCCTGATTTCGCTCAGCCTCAGCAATCCGACAGACAACAATATGGGCTGGTTCAGCCTGCTGGCGGGCATTGGCGCGTTGGCAAGTGCTACGCAGGACATTGCCATCAATGCATGGCGTATTGATGTCGCTGATGAAGAAGCGACGCTGGATATCCTCTCCACGGTCTACCAGATGGGCTACCGGCTGGCGGCGCTGGTGGGCGGGGCTTTCGGCCTGATTATCGCTGCGCGTATCGGTTGGCCGCAGACCTATCTCGCGATGGGAGCCATCCTGCTGGTCATCGGCATTGCCGGACTGTTCGCCCCCGACACCAAAGTTGGCGATGCGGTTGAAGGGCAGGCGGATGATGAGCTGTTGCTCAGCCTGCGTAAGAAGGGCGAGCTGCATCCGAAAATTCGCTCGCGCGCGTTGGCGGCTGTGGGCCTGCTGTGGGCTGTATCCATCGCTGGCGTGCTGGCATTTATGTATATGTCGCTGACCTATGCGCCCGAAGATCGGCCGAACCCGACAGAGTTCACGGTGACCTGGGGGCCGTGGATTATCGTGGCAACGGTTGTGATCCCCGCGCTGATCGCGGGCTGGCTCGCTTCGCAGAAGAAAAAGGGCGTGAATCTGCTGAGCGAGGATTTGCCCCAGCGTGAAGGCGGCTCCTACGCTGCGGACCATCTCTATCGCGCACTGGTGATGCCGCTGGTGGAGTTTGTGGGCCGCATGGGCTGGTCGCTGGTGCTGATTCTCTCGCTCGTGCTGACTTACCGGATCTGCGACGCAATCTGGGGCACCTTTGCTTACCCGTTCTATCTTGGTGAGCTGCAATTCACGAATGACGAAGTCGCCTTCGCATCCAAATTCTTTGGTGTGTTCGCGATAATCGCCGGGCTGGCGCTGGGCGGATATCTGCTGACGGTCATTGGCCGCATGGCGACATTGACGCTTGGCGCACTTCTCGCAGCGCTGACCAACCTGCTTTATGCCGACATGGCGAGAGGTGGTGCGCTGATGCAAAGTGCAAGCGATGCCATCGGCTTTTCCGCATTGATCAATTTCATGGCGCCATTCGGGTCCGAAGCTCTGCCGCGCCTGACCTTCACGATTATGTGGGAGAACCTCGCCATCGGTATCGCGGGCGCAGCCTATGTGGCGTGGCTGAGTTCCATTGTGTCGAAGAAATATTCGGCTGTGCAATATGCGCTACTGTCCTCGCTCACCTTGCTGGTTGGCACGCTGGGGCGCGGTGCGCTGGGTGAGATGATCGAGGAGCGCGGCTATTACTGGGTTTTCATCTTCACCACGGCAATCGGCGGAGTGGCGGTCGTGCTGTGCATCATGGAGTGGATCCGCGAAGCACACTCTGGCCGCGCGGCAGGTGTGGTGACGCCTGATCCCAAGACGGTTCCGGCGGAGTGACTTAATCCGGCCATTCCCGGTTCGCGCGCAGCACCGTTCCTGCAAGGTAGAGCGAACCGGCAATTAGCAATGTTCCGCCGGTCGGTTCGCCGGGGCGCTCGCGTGATTGCAGCCATTCGATAGCGGGCACTATCCCGCCCGGCTCGCTGTGGGCTAGCGGCACGCCTGCGGCTCTCGCCATCGCGGCCAATTCACTGGGCGGCACATGGTCGTGACCCTCAATCGGCACGGCAATCACGCTAGCCAGATAAGCGCTGAGAATTTCGACAAATTGCTGCGCATCTTTTGCGCGGCCCATGCCGATGATCGCATCAACAGGCTGCTCGACCGTGGCGAGATG
>DFBR01000031.1:5108-9149 GCA_002367375.1 Erythrobacter sp. UBA3075
GGGCGCGGTGCGGCGAGGTCTGTTAGCGGGCCTTTCGCCAGATATTGCAGCCGTGCGGGCCAGTGCGCATCGCGGATGCCGGTGGCCATTGCGGCGGGTGACACCGCGACCGCGTCTTGGTGCCGGAGCATCGCCACTGCGAGCGCGGCATTGTCCGCCTGATGCGCACCGGGCATGCTCGGCAAGGGCAGGTCGAGCTGTCCGTGCCGGTCGCGATAGGCAATCGCGTCTGCACCAACATCCGCCCACCAGTCAGCCCCGCGCATATGCAGCGGCGCGCGTGTCATTCCAGCGCGGCGGATGATCTCGTCCTCCGCATCGGGCGGGTAGTTTTGCGTTACGAGCGGCGAGCTGCTCCGCACAATCCCGGCTTTCTCGAACGCGATACGCCGCAGCTTGTTTTCGGGCGAGGGCGCGCCCACGTCCTCCTGCAACAGCCAATCTTCATGATCGACCCCCAGCGCGGCAATCCCGCAGGCGGCGGGTCGTTCCAAGACATTGGTCGCATCGAAGCGTCCGCCCAGGCCGACTTCGATCACGCAGGCATCGGCAGGCTCGCGGTGGAATGCGAGGAACATAGCCGCCGTAGTGACTTCGAAGAAGCTGGCGGGCAGGTCCTCAGCCACATCGAACACCTCTTCGAGTAGCGCCGCGAGCATGGCGTCCGAAATCAACTCTCCGGCCACGCGAATGCGTTCGTTGTAGCGTACTAGATGCGGTTTGGTGTGGACGTGGACGCAGTGCCCCTCGGCCTCCAGCATGGCGCGCAGGAAGGCGCAGGTGGAGCCTTTGCCATTGGTCCCCGCGACGTGGAATACAGGCGGCAGATCGTCCTGCGGATTGCCCAACCGCTCCAGCAGCGTGCGGATTGTTTCCAGCCCGATTGAGCCCTTGGGCAGCGGCAGTGCGCCCAGCCTGTCGAGCTGCTTTTGCACCGCCGGATTTTCGGAAATGGCGAAGTCTTTCAAGAGTTTTCTCCCCGGTACGGGGAGGGTGACCATCCGCAGGATGGTGGAGGGGCACTTTCAATATTGCGTGAGCTTACGCAGTGCCCCACCACCACGCTGCGCGTGGTCCCCCTCCCCCGATGGGGGAGGATCACTATGCCGCCTTTGCCGGGCTGAGGTAATCCAGCAATTGCGCCAGCGTCTCGCGCAGATTGTGGCGGTCCACCACCATATCCACCATGCCGTGCTTGTGCAGATATTCGGCGCGCTGGAAGCCCTCGGGCAATTGCTCGCGAATGGTTTCCTGGATCACGCGCTGTCCGGCAAAGCCGATCAATGCGCCGGGCTCTGCCACATGCACATCGCCCAGCATCGCATAGCTGGCGGTGACGCCTCCCGTGGTCGGATCGGTCAGCACGACGATATAGGGCAGGCCCGCATCGCGCAGGCGGCGCACCATCACGGTGGCGCGCGGCATCTGCATCAGGCTGAGAATACCTTCCTGCATGCGCGCGCCGCCAGCAGCGGTGACGCAGATGAAGCCGCAATTCTCGTCAATCGCGCGCTGGGCAGCACGGATGAAGGAATCGCCCACCGCCATGCCCATGGAGCCGCCCATGAAGGTGAAATCCTGTACACCAACCACCGCTTTGCGCTCGTCTATCGTGCCAGCAGCAGCGGTGAAGGCATCATTATGCGGATTGGCGTCACGCGCCGCTTTCAGGCGATCACGATAGCGTTTGGTATCGCGGAATTTCAGCGGGTCTTCGGTAACCTTCGGCGCGGGGAGGAGGGTATAGCCCTCATCCAGCAATTGGCCGAGCCGGGCGTCCGCACCAATGCGACCATGATGCTCACATTTCGGGCACACGCTCAAATTGGACTGATATTCCTGCACGAAGATCATTTCCTGACAGCGCGGGCATTTGACCCACAGATTGTCAGGAGTTTCACGCTTCGTGCCAAAAGGCATGCGTTCACGGACGCGGGTTAACCAGCTCATGTAGAAATCTTTCTCATAGGGCCGTCTCTAGCTCCACTTTTTCGTCATTGCGAGCGCAGCGAAGCAATCCAGTACGGCTCTGCATGGATTGCCGCCNNCTGTTGCCAGCCGCTCAGGACAGGCTATGCCTGCGGCTCCTCGCATTGACGATTATCTTGCAGAATGGACGGCCTTGGCAAGCCTTGCGGCAAGATCGTGCAAATGTTCGGGCGCGTTTTTCCCGTGTTTTTCCACCAGATCAATGAAGGCGGAACCGACCACCACGCCATCAGCGATGCGCGCAATGGCCTCAGCCTGCTCCGGCTCGCGCACGCCAAATCCGACCGCGACGGGCAAATCGGTGTGGCGCTTGATGCGGCTGACATTGGCTTCGATGCTCTCGATAGCTGCGCTCTGCTTGCCAGTGATACCAGCGACGCTGACGTAGTAGAGAAACCCCGCCGAGCCATCGAGCACTTGCGGCAGGCGGTTGTCGTCGGTGGTGGGGGTGGAGAGGCGGATGGGGGCAATGCCCTTGGCGCGCAGGAAAGGGCCGAGGTCTGCGTCTTCCTCCGGTGCAAGATCGACGCAGATCACCCCGTCCACACCCGCAGCCTCCAGCGCATCGGCAAACCATTCTGGCCCGCGCCGGATCATCGGATTGGCATAGCCCATGAGGACAAGCGGCACGTCCGGGTGGCGCGCGCGGAAGGCAGTGGCAATGGCGAGCACGTCGGCGGTCTTGGTGCCAGCACCTAGCGCGCGAATATTCGCCGCCTGAATTGCGGGGCCGTCGGCCATCGGGTCGGTGAAGGGCATACCCAGTTCGATAACGTCAGCGCCGCCCGCGACGAGAGCATCGAGATTGGCCGCTGTGTCGCCGTCACCAGCGGTGATGAAGGCAACGAGGGCGGGGTCATGGGAGAAGGCGGTTTGGAGGCGGCTAGTCATTCATTGTTCCACTGGAGCGTCTGCTTCCTACCAATAGTGCGGCGAACAAAGGGACGATCATTATTCCGCTCATAACTAGGAATACCGGATTGAATGTCTGCGCCAGCCGATCGCCCAGTGAATAACCGAGCGGGTTTTGGAGCCAGCTAAGCGATACGGCGATGGCTTCAATGACATCCATAACGGCAATGCCCGCAAGCCAATAAGCAAGAGCTTCAAGATAGCAGCGAAAAAAGTTGTCCCGCCTCAAATCTCCGCTCCCAGCACATCCACCAGCACGTCGTCATTCCGGCGTAGGCCGGAATCCATTCCGCCACCCGTGCTGTCGGTGAGATGGACCCCGGCCTGCGCCGGGGTGACGATTGGGTGGGTAAGTTGCACTAGATTTCCACTCCCAACGCCTCGGCCACGGTAAAGATGTCCTTGTCACCGCGCCCGCACAGATTCATCAGGATCGTCTGATCCTTGCGCATCGTCGGCGCGCGCTTTGCAACGGCGGCAATCGCGTGTGACGGTTCCAGCGCGGGGATGATGCCTTCGGTGCGGCAGAGCAGTTGGAAGGCTTCCAGCGCCTCGTCATCAGTGCTGGAGGTGTATTCGACGCGGCCTGTTTCCTTCAGCCATGCGTGTTCGGGGCCGATGCCGGGATAGTCGAGCCCGGCGCTGATGGAATGGCCTTCAGTGATCTGGCCGTCTTCGTCCTGCAACAGATAGGTCTTGTTGCCGTGGAGCACGCCGGGGAAACCGCCTGCGAGGCTGGCAGCGTGTTCGTCTCCGTCCAGACCGTGGCCTGCCGCTTCGACGCCCAGCAGCTTTACGTCGGGATCGTCGAGGAAGGGGTGGAACAGGCCGATGGCATTCGAACCGCCGCCAATGCACGCGACCGCGAGATCGGGCAGCTTGCCGGTGCGCTCGAGCATTTGCGCGCGCGCCTCTGTGCCGATCACGCTCTGGAAGTCGCGGACAAGCTCAGGGTAGGGGTGCGGGCCGGCGGCGGTGCCTATGATGTAGAATGTGTCATGCACATTGGCGACCCAGTCGCGCAGTGCCTCGTTCATGGCATCTTTCAGCGTGCCGCGCCCGGATGACACCGGCACGACTTCCGCGCCCAGCAGCTTCATGCGGAAGACATTGGGCGATTGCCGCCGCACATCCTCTGCG